>CALVZZ010000015.1 GCA_944372715.1 uncultured Clostridia bacterium
CAAAGTCAATAAATATGCCCTGTACCATTTCAGATAGCCCAGAGAATGCAACAATTTTGGGTGCAGGAAAACTTTTGTCTGATGAACAAAATTTGAAGATGATACTAAATAATATTGGGGGCTAAAATTTGTACGCTGAAATAATTGTTGATTTGTTAAATTCGGAAACTGATAAAGTTTTTGATTATATCATACCAGAAAATACTAATATTAAAGAAGGCACAAGGGTTCTTGTGCCTTTTGGTAATAGAAAATTAGAAGGTTATGTAATAAAAGTAAAAAATCATACCGAGTTAAGTATAGATAAACTTAAACCGATAATAAGTGTTTTAGATGATTTTGTTGCAATAATTCCAGAAATGTTGTCTTTAAAAGATTATATGGTTAAAAGATATAATTTACGACTTGCTGATACACTTAGATTGTTTATTCCTTCAGAAATGAGAGGAAGTAAAGTAAAACCTATTATTAAAACATATTGTGAAATTAATAAAAACATTGATTTAGATGACGTTATAAATTCCATACCTAAAAACGCTAAAAGACAAAAAGACCTTATAAGTTTTCTGTCAAACTTTGGTAAAATAGAAATTTCAGTTATCAATAGTAAATTTGGTTCAGAAAATGTAAAAAAGTTCATTTCATTAAATTATATTGTACAAACAAAAGAGGAATTTGAGAGAACACCAAGTTTTTCAGAATACAAGCAAGCAGTTTTACAACATACAAAAGAACAAAAAAGAGCAATAGAAAGTATAATTTTAAATAAATATGAAAAATATTTACTGCACGGTGTAACAGGCAGTGGTAAAACAGAAGTATATATGACAATTATAGAAAATGTTTTAAAGGCAAAGAAAACAGCAATTATGTTAGTTCCTGAAATATCTTTAACCCCACAAATAATGCATAATTTTAAAAGTAGATTTGGTCAAAATGTTGCACTGTTACATAGTGGACTGTCAGCAGGTGAAAAATATGATGAGTGGAGAAGGGTTAGAAGTGGCAAAGCAAGGGTTGTGGTTGGTGCAAGATCTGCAATTTTTGCTCCAATTGAAAATGTTGGTGTCATAATTATTGATGAAGAACACGATTCATCTTATAGCAGTGAATCAAATCCAAGGTATAAAACTCAGGAAGTTGCAGATTTTAGAGCAAAGTACAATATGTGCCCTTTAATTCTTGGAAGTGCAACTCCAAGCATTAATTCTTATTATCAAGCTGAAATTGGAGAATATAAACTCTTAGAACTCCCAACGAGAGCAAATGGTAAAGAAATGCCCAAAATTCAAATAGTGGATATGCTTAGTGAAATTAGAAATGGGAATATGGGAATTTTTTCCAATGCTTTAAAAAGTGATTTGTTTGATTGTATTAATGAAAAAAAACAAGCAATGTTATTTTTAAATCGTAGGGGTTACACATCGTTTATGATGTGTAGAAATTGTGGTTATGTTGCAAAATGCTCAGATTGTGATGTTTCTTTGGTGCATCATAAATATGAAGAAAGATTAAAATGTCACTACTGTGGTAAAAGATATAAAGCGCTTACAAAATGTCCAGAATGTGGTAGTTCTGAGTTAAAACAAGGTGCAATTGGAACGGAAAGAGTTGTGGCTGAATTGAAATCTATGTTTCCAAATGTTAAGATACTACGAATGGATAATGATACAACAAAGAACAAAAATGCTCATCAGAGAATTCTTGAAGAATTTTCATCTACACATCCTGCAATTTTAGTTGGTACTCAAATGATAGCAAAAGGACACGATTTCCCAGATGTTACTCTTGTTGGAATTATTGATGCTGACCAGAGTTTATATCAGTCGGATTATAGGAGTCCAGAGAGGGCATTTGCTTTAATAACACAAGTTAGTGGAAGAGCAGGTAGGAAGGATTTAGAAGGAAAAGTAATTTTACAAACTTACAATCCTAAGCATTATGTTTATAAATTTGCTTCAAATTATAATTATAAAGCTTTTTATGAAAAGGAAATAAATTTAAGAGAAACAACAAAGTTTCCACCTTTTACAACCATAGTAAGAATTTTAGTGAGCAGTGAAAATGAAGATGTTACTAAAAATTCAATAAGAAAAATATATAATCAACTTGCTGATGTTTATAATGATTATAAAGAAGATTTTTATTATTTTAACGCAATGAAATCTCCTGTTGGAAGAATTAAAAATAAAGTTAGATATCAAATTTTAATGAGGTTTACAAAAAATGTTGAAAGTGATATAATGAGTAAAATTTATGCTATTACTGATAGCGAGAAGTGTGCAAAAGTAAGCATATTTGTTGAAATTGACCCACAAAATTTAAGTTAGGAGAAATGTATGGCAACACGAAATGTAATAAAAATTGGAGATGAAATTTTAAGAAAAATTTCAAAACCTGTAAAAAACTTTGATGAAAATCTTTGGGAACTTTTAGATGATATGAGAGAAACAATGTATAAAAACGATGGCGCTGGATTGGCTGCTGTCCAAGTTGGCGTTTTAAAGCAAGCAATTGTTATGGAAATAAACAATATGTACTTTGAATTAATCAATCCTGAAATTGTAAAACAAGAAGGAGAAGAAATTGCAAAAGAGGGATGTTTAAGTGTTGGTGGAGTACAAGAGTATGTTAAAAGACCACATAAAGTAACAGTAAGAGCAAAAGATAGATATGGTTATGATATTGAGATAACGGGTGAAGGATATTTAGCTAGATGTATATGTCACGAAACTGACCATTTAAAAGGGATTTTGTTTGTTGATAAAATTGAAAAAGGATATAAGGAATAATGAAAATTGTATTTTTAGGAAGTTCTGATTTTTCCCTTCATTGTTTAAAGGCTTTAATAGAAGCAAAATATCAAGTTATAGCAGTTGTATGTCAACCTGATAAACCAAGTGGTAGAGGAAATAAAACAATCCCATCTGTGGTTAAAAAATATGCTATAGAAAAAAATATACCAGTTTATCAATTTAATAAAATAAGAGTTGATGGCATTGAAACATTGAAATCTTTAAAACCAGATATTATTGTTGTTGCATCATATGGTCAAATATTAAGTCAAGAAATTTTAGATATAGCTTTGCCAATCAATGTTCACGGTTCTTTGCTACCTAAGTATAGGGGAGCAACTCCAATTCAAACTGCTCTTTTAAATGGAGATAAGGAGACGGGAATTACAATTATGAAAATGGAGTATGCTGTTGATTCTGGTGACATTCTCTTGCAAAAAAAAATCAGCATAGATGATAATGATAATGCAGAAAGTCTTTTTGAAAAAATGGGCGTTTTGGGTGGGGAATTGTTAGTAGAAGCATTAAATTTGATAGAAGAAAACAAAGCAATTTATATTGCTCAAAATCCAGAAGAGGCAACATATACAAAACTTATTAAGAAAGAAGATGCTCAAATTAATTTTAATGAAAGTGCAGATGAAATTGTAAATAAGGTTAGAGCCTATTATAAAAATCCCACTGCGTATTTTGTTAAAGATGGAGAAAAATTAAAAATTTATAAGGCTTGCAAAAGAGATAATTTAACTAAGCTTAAATGTGGAGAAATTATAACTGCAAACAGTAAAGAAGGATTGATTATTAAATGCTTAAATGGAGCAGTTGAAATACTTGAAATTCAAGCTCCGAATGGTAAAAGAATGGATGCAAAATCTTTTTTGAATGGGAGAAAGTTTATATAATACACAATATATGGTATTATGCAAATGATATACACACCAAATATAAAAGGTAAAAATGAAAAAAGGGATAGTTGTAAAAAAACTTGCTGATAAATTTTGGGTGAAAAGTGATGATTTCACTTTTATTTGTGTGCCTAAAAAGAATTTAAAAGAAACAGGATTATTTGTAGGTGATTATGTTTATTTCGATGAAACACAAAAACAAATTTTGAATATAGAAAAAAGAAATTCTCTACTTATAAGACCACCTATTGCAAATATTGATCAAATTATAATTGTTGTTGCACCTATTCCTAAACCGGATTTGCTTTTAGTTGATAAACTCATTTTATTTGCTTTTGTTAATGATATAAAACCTATTTTATGTATTAATAAAAATGATATAGCAAAACAGTCCTTTATAGACAATATAATGTCGGCATACAAAAATGTTTTAAATATTGTTATCGTATCTGCTAAGGAAAGTATAGAAAATTTAGATTGTGTTTTAAAAAACAAAATATCGGCGTTTGCTGGTCAATCTGCTGTTGGAAAATCTTCTTTGACAAATGCAATTTTACCAAGTTTGAATATAGAAATTGGTGATATGTCTAAGATTGAACGAGGTAAAAATACAACAAGACATACTGAACTATATGAAATTGGAAATAATACATTTATTGCAGACACTTCGGGGTTTACTTCTCTTGATGAAAAATATTTACCTATTGATTTTGAAAATTTATCTAAGTACTATCCTGATTTTATTAACTATCTTGCTAAATGTAAATTTAGGTCTTGTAGTCATATTTATGAAGAAAATTGTAGTGTAAAAACAGCAGTAAAAAATGGTGAAATAGATTTTGGCAGATATGACAGATATAAAATTATATATGAAAATTTAAAAAAGGAATGGAAAAGAAAATATGATTAAAATTGCACCTTCAACAGACCCTATTAAGTCCTTTGATGAACTTTTAGAATATATTGAAGAAATAAAAAACTATGTTTATTTTTTACATGTTGATGTTATGAATAAAAATTTTGTATCAAACACAAATATTGATGAAAACTATGTTAAAAAGATTAATGACAACACGGTATTGATGTTAGATGTACACTTGATGGTTAAAAATCCTGATGTTTTAAAATATATCGATGCAGGTGCAAATGTTGTTACAATTCATTATGAAGCATTTGAAAATAAAAAAGATTTAGTTAAAACACTAAAAAAAGTCAGAGAAAGAAAAACCTTAGTAGGTTTAAGTTTGAAGCCAGAAACAGAAATAGCACAATTGAATCAATTTTTAGATTATTGTGATATTATTCTTTTAATGACGGTAGAGCCAGGGAAAAGTGGTCAAAAATTTATGGAAAACAGTATTACAAGACTTAAAGAATTAAAAAAATTAATTGGTCAAAGAAGTATTCAAATTGAAGTAGATGGTGGAGTTAATGCTGAAAATGCTAAACTTTTAAAAGAAAATGGGGCAGACATACTTGTTAGTGGAAATTATATTTTTACAAGTAAAGACAGGGTGAAGGCAATTAAGGAATTGATGAGTTAATGTTTTAAAAAATGATATTTTGTTAAAACTTTAATTATGTATAAAAAATTTTTGTTATTATTTTTGTTTTTTAATGTTTTAATTTGTTCTTCTTGTAGTGAGAAAAATATTTTGCAAGGCATATATTTTAAAAATATAACTATTGCAGGATCAGAAAACTACACTGTTTCTGTTGTTAAATTGAATGATAATTCATTAAAAAATTTATATACAGACATTCTTGTAAAAACAAATTCGGACAATCTAAACTTTACTTTAACTTTTGAAAATAAAGAGCCATTAAATTTATATATTTCTCAAAGTTATCAATTTGTGTCATTGACAAATTTAATAAATAGTCAAACAGATTATGTTTTAAGGTATGACAAATTTGATGATTTTTTAAATAAGACATTTATAATAAATTCTACACAAGATGCAACATTTACATTCAAAGCAGTTGTGGGTAATTTGAATGAAGATATACTAAAAGACCAAAATGATATTTCAAACGAATTCAAAATTAGTGTGAAAAAGACAATAAAATAATTGCAGTTTATTCTTCAAAATGATATACTTTACTTTGAAGAGGTAATTATGATTTTAGTAAAAAATTTATATTTAAAATATATAAGGGAGTATTTTGCACTTTTTGATATAAATATAAAAATTGATGATGGAGAAAAAGTTGCTCTTTTAGGTGAAGAACATAGTGGTAAAACAAGCTTTTTAAGAATTTTAGCTAAGCTTGAAAAACCTTCAAAAGGTGAAGTTTATATAAAAGATATTCCCATAAAAAAGTTAAATTATAAATTTGATATTAATGCAGGATATTTACCTGCTAGTCCTGTTTTTTTTGATAAAAAAACTGTATATGAAAATTTTAAATATATATTAAAATATCAAAAGCTTAATGAAGCTGAGCTTGAAAATAAAATTAATGAAGCACTTATAAATTTTAATATTGAAACTTTGAAGGATAGTAAAGTTAAAGATTTATCTTTGTTTGAAAAATATTTAATTTCCATTGTAAGATTGTCTTTTAGAAATCTTGATTTATTGATGATTGATAATATTTTTGATAATCTTACCGATGAAGAAAATGAAAAGATTATATCTGTAATAAAAGATAAGTTTAATGATAAAAAATTAACATTATTAGTTGCTACAACATCTCAAAAGATTGCAGATGAGCTTTCAGATAGAGTTATACATTTTTCAAATGGCTCGATTGTGTAAAAGGATAAAAAATGAAAAAGAAAAAGGAATATTCGTGTGATATTGTTTTTAAAGATTTTGAAGGCGAAGTTAGAGGGCTTTTTTCTACTGAACACATTTTAAATTGCTTTAATAATAGGGAAGTTTATGTTTCAATATTGCAGAATGAAAATATAAAAACATTATTTAAAGATGAAGAGTTAATGAGTACTGTAAACCATTTTTTTAAAAACAACTTAAATGTTTTGCAAACATCAAAATCAAGTTTTATGCATAGAAATACTCTTCTTTATAGGTTAGATAAAATAAAGAAATTGACAGGGCTTAACCTTAAAAGTTTTGAAGATGCTGTTGTTTTTGAAAATTTAATTTGTGTTAAGAATCTTCTTTCTTAGAATTATAATAATCTTTAACGCTTATGTATTTACAATCACTGAGTTTGGTGGTTGTTTTTTTTGTTTTTGTTGGTTTAGATTGTATAGCACTCATAATGTTTATTATTTGTGAAAGTTGTGGATTGTTAGATGTTAAAGTTTTTATTAAATCCATTGGATTAGTATTATTATTTAAGATTGAAAACAAAGTTTCAAAATTAATATTATTGTGAGAAATTAAATTCTCGTTTTTAAAAAAATTGTTATCATCAGGATAATAATTTAAAATGTTATTTTGATTGCTAAAATTATTATTTTTATTGAACATAAAATTCCTTATATATGTACATTAATTTATATGCAAGCATATAATAAATTAGTTCAATAAAGGAGAATATTTGTGAAAAGTCTTTCAGATTTTGGTGATGAAAAAATTGAAAAAGAAAAAACATCTATAAATCAAAACTTTGATGAAGAAGAAATAAAAAGTGTTTATGAAAAATATAAGGATTTACCAGAAGATGAGTTATTGAAAACATTGTTTATAGAAGTAGAAAATCAAAAAAGCAAGGGGACATTTAATTATGAAAATCTTGCGAGTTTAGTTAATAGTATGGCACCAATGCTTTCAAAAGAACAACTTTCAAATATTAATGCTCTTTTAGAAAAAATTAAGTAAAAGTTGTGGGTGGCAAATGATAAATAAAAAAATTGATTGTGAACTAAAAAAAATAATAGCTCTTGAAGATTTTGAAAGGAATATTGAATGTTTAATTTATCTTTCAAATTATCAATTTGCTTTAAAAAAAATTAAAGAATCGGGATTTAAAATTGTAAAAGAATTTCCCTTTATTAATGCTGTAAGCATTAAAACGCCAATTAGATATTTAAATAAATTGTCTAGCAAAAATTATGTTCAATATATTTCAAGTCAAAGCAAAGTTGAAGCTTTAATGCACATAGCTAGAAAAGTGTTAAAAATTAATAAATTTGATGGTGGAAACAATGTTTCAATAGCATACATCGATACAGGAATTTCTCCACATCCTGATTTTAAAATTGTTAGAAATAGAATTATAAAATTTGTTGATTTAATTAATAACAGAACTTATCCTTACGACGACAATGGACACGGAACGTTTGTTGCTGGTGTGGGGTCGGGGAACGGGCTCATATCTGCTGGCAAATTTAAAGGCATTGCACCAAATTCTAATATAGTTTCCATAAAAGCTTTAGATAAGAATGGGGAAGCAAATGCAACAAAAATTTTAGAAGGAATGCAATGGATTTATGACAACTATAAAAAATATGATATTAAAGTTGTTTGTATGAGTTTTGGGAGTGACCCACTAGGATATAATGATCCTATAATGAAAGGTGCTGAAACATTATGGAAAAACGGAATAGTTGTAGTTTCTGCAGCAGGTAATAGTGGGCCGGATTATCAAACAATTAAAAGCCCTGGCGTTAGTCCTAAAATTATAACAGTTGGGGGTATGAATGATAATAGATTTGATGAAGAGTTTAAGGAAGAGTTTTATGAAATTGCAAAATTTTCTTCTAGGGGACCTGCATTAAATAGGTACAAACCGGATATTGTTGCGCCATCGGTTGATATTAATTCTTGTTCTAATGAATTAGGTTATACAAAGCTTAGTGGTACTAGTGTTGCAACTCCTATGATAGCTGGATTATGTGCTTTGGCATTTGAAAAGAACAAAATGTTAAGACCTGATAACATAAAAAAAGCACTAATTTATAGTGCTAATGGAATAACATATAATAAAAATATTGAAGGTTTCGGGTTGCCAGACGCAGAAAAATTTTTAAGTTTTATTTAGAGTTTAAATTTGCAAGTTCAATTATTTTATCTAATATAAGTTTGTTTGATGAAACTGAACTTTTGTTTTCCATATTCATTATGTACTTGTCTTTATTTATTGCTAAGTTGTCAAGTGCTTTTGTGAGAGTGTTAGGTGATAAATCTTCTTCAAATAAAACACTAGCATAACCATATTTTTTAAAAGCATTAGCATTTTCAATTTGGTCACCCCTTGATTGCTCTTTGCTTAAAGGTATTAAAAGCATTGGTTTTTTTAAAGCTAAAATCTCAAAAATAGAATTTGCTCCTGCTCTTGATATGACATAGTCAGACATTGCAAAATAGTCCCAAATATTTTCAGCAAATTCAATTTGAAAATAGTTTGATTTTTTAATTTCTTTGCTATTATTTTTTCCTACAATGTGTATGATGTTGTAGTTTTTTAATTTGTCAATGCTTTTAAAAACTGTTTCATTTATTTTTTTTGAACCTAAACTTCCACCAAAAATCAAAATGGTTGGCTGTTTTTTTTCAAATTTGCATAAACAATTTATTTTATTTCCACTAAAAATCTCTTGTCTTATTGGCGAACCAGTATATATACATTTATTGTTTTTACAAGTTTCTCTAAAACTCGTAAACATATAATTGCATTTTTTTAGTATCAATTTGTTTGCCAAACCAAAACTATAATCACTTTCGTGGCTTATAATTTTAATTCCTAAACTTTTACCTGCAAAACATACAGGAACAGACACAAATCCACCTTTTGAAAAAATAATATCAGGTTTTATTTTTTTTAATATTTTTTTGCAACGACTTATTGAGCAAACAAGTTTAAACGGAATTAATAGGTTTTTAAATGTTAATTTTCGTATAAATTTAACAGCTTCAATTTCTATAAATTCAACATCCTTAATCTTTGAAATAAGATTTTTTTCCATTCCGTTTTTAGTTCCAATATAAACAATTCTTTTAAAATGTTTTTTTAGTTCTGGTATTAATGCTATATTGGTCATTATATGTCCAGCTGTTCCACCACCAGTTAATACTATCGTTTTCATAGTTATATTTTATGATTATGTTTTATTTTTATGCTTGTAAATAAAATGTATAATTATACAAATAATTGCATAAATAAAAAATTTATAAAACTTATATATGTTTTTAGACTTTAATTTCTTGACAATAATTTTTTAAAATTGGTATACTAAAATGTTTATAAGAGGTATTTATGGCAAATTATGAGTCTAAGGATATTGTTGTTTTAGATGGATTAGATGCAGTTAGATTGCGTCCTGGAATGTATATTGGAACAACGGGGAATAAGGGTTTACATCACATTCTGTGGGAGATTGTTGACAATGCTATTGATGAAATTTCTAATGGCTATGGTAATAAAATTACAATAACCTTAGAAAAGGATGGTTCAGTTACAGTTGAAGATAATGGAAGAGGTATACCTGTTGATATACACCCAACAGAAAAAAAATCTGGTGTTGAAGTTGTTTTTACAAAACTTCACGCAGGGGGTAAATTTGACACGCATAATTATGGTTTTTCTGGTGGCTTGCACGGTGTGGGGGCTTCCGTAACAAATGCATTATCAGAATGGTTAAAAGTTACTGTATGTAAAGATAAGAAAAAATATTTTATGGAATTTAGAAGCTATGCTGATGAAAAAGGCAAAGTGCATAGTGGTGTTCCAATCTCTCCATTAACAGAAATTGGAATTGCTACAACTTCTGGAACAAAAGTACAATTCTTACCAGACAAAAGAGTTTTTGAAGATATAAAGTTAAGTTATGATGTTATTTCAAGAAGAATAAAAGAATTAGCTTTTTTAAATAAAGGAATTATAATACAACTAATAGATAAAAATTCTGGTCAAGATCAAACATATTGTTACGAAGGTGGTTTAAAAGATTTTATTTCATATATAAATGAAGGTAAAACTACATTGTTTAATAAGCCCATTTATTTATCATCTGAAAGCAAAATCATAAAAATGGAAAGTGTCATTCAGTACACAGATTCTTATACTGAAAATTCATTTTCTTTTGTTAATAATATACCAACAACAGAAGGTGGAACTCACGAAACAGGGTTTAGAACAGGCTTTACAAAATTTATGAATGAGTTTGCTAGAACTAATGGATTATTAAAAGATAAGGAACAGAATTTTATTGGTGAAGATTTTAGAGAAGGAATAACAGTAATTCTTGCAATAAAAATGAATAATGTTCAATTTGAAGGACAAACAAAAACAAAACTTGGAAATCCAGAAGCAAAAACAGAAATTGAGACAATGGTGTACAGAGAACTCAGTAAGTTTTTTGAAATTAAGGATAATCAAAAAATTGCAGAAATCATCATAAATAAAGCAAAAGGTGCAGCTAAAAGCAGAGAAGCTGCAAAAAGAGCAAAAGAGCTAACAAGAGCAAAAAATTCAGTTGATAATTATAATCTAGTTGGGAAGCTTGCAAGTTGTACAAGCAGAAAATCAGAATTGTCGGAATTATTTATAGTAGAAGGTGATAGTGCAGGTGGTAGTGCAAAGCAAGGACGAGACAGAAATTTTCAAGCAATTTTGCCATTAAGAGGAAAACCTTTAAATGCTGAAAAAAAGAGATTAGAACAGGTTTTAGCTAATGAAGAAATAAGAACAATAATAAGTGCTCTTGAAACAGGTATAAGTGAAGATTTTAATATTAAAAATTTAAGATATAATAAGGTTATAATACTTTCAGATGCTGATCAAGATGGTGCGCATATAAGGGCAATTTTATTAACTTTCTTTTTTAGGTATATGAAGGAGTTAATTATAGACGGGCACGTGTTTATTGGTTTACCGCCTTTATATAAAATTCAAAAAGGTAACCAAATTGAGTATGTTTATTCTGATTATGAATTACCAGAAGCTATAAAAAGATTTGGTAAGAATTATCAAATACAAAGATATAAAGGTTTAGGCGAAATGAATCCTGAACAGCTTTGGGAAACGACAATGGATCCAGCAAAAAGATCTTTAGTTAGAGTTACAATTGAAGATGCAACAGAGGCAGAAAAAATGGTTACTACTTGGATGGGTGATAATATTGAGGCGAGAAAATCTTATATAAATGAACACGCAAATTTCAATAGAGAAGATACATTTTTAGAAGAAATAAAATAGAGGTGCTTTTTGAAAGACGAAGAGTATGACGGCGAAATAAGTGGTGATGAGCTATTGCCGGGGCAAATGTGTTATGATGAACTTTTATTTAATGATAACATCAATGTGAATAATATTGAAGAGAATGAAAATATAGTTTTGCAAAATCAAATTAATATTGATGAATTAGTTGTAGAGAAAACAAATAATTTGATAGACAATAATTTTATTAAAAATGATGTTAATAAAGTTGAAAGTCAGTCAAGCAAAATAAAAGACGATGAGAGAAATACAAATACAATAGAAATACAAAATTTAAACAATAAAGAAGAAATAGATTCTATTGAAAATGTTTTAGAGTATAGCGAAGAAAATAATATAGCAGAAAATGATGAAATTGAAAATAATAGTTATTCAAATATTAATTATAAAAATTTAACACCTAATAAAAAGAAGGGAAATATGTCAGATAGTCAAGAAAAAAATGATTCAGTTAAATTCAAACCATTTGATTATGAAGATGGTGTTATTGTTAAAACAATAAACGAAGTTTTACACGAATCAATGATTCCTTATACGGAACACGTTGTAATGGACAGAGCATTGCCAAGAGTTGAAGATGGACTTAAACCTGTTCAAAGACGTATTCTCTATTCAATGTTAGAACTAGGATTAACACCAGATAAGCAGTATAGAAAATCAGCTCGTATAGTGGGTGATTGTATGGGTAAGTATCATCCACACGGTGATAGTTCAGTTTATGATGCAATGGTTCGTATGTCACAAGATTTTAGTTTAAGAGCTCCACTTGTTGATGGTCACGGAAATTTTGGTTCAGTTGACGGAGATAGTGCAGCTGCTATGAGATATACCGAAGCAAAATTAACTCCTCTTGCTATGGAACTTTTAAGAGATTTAGAAAAAGATACAGTTCATTGGAGCTTAAATTTTGATGATACAATTAAAGAACCTGATATGCTACCTGGAAGATTTCCTAATCTTTTAGTAAATGGGGCTTCTGGTATTGCAGTTGGTGTGGCTACAAACATACCACCACACAATTTGGGTGAGGTTATAAATGGTGTTGTTGCTTACATCGACAACAATAAAATTTCATTAGATGAAATGATGAAATATATTCCAGCACCAGACTTTCCAACAGGTGGGACTATCATTTGTAATGAAGAATTAAAAACTGCTTACGAAACAGGTAAGGGTAAAATTGTACTAAGAGCAAAAGTAAAACTTGAAGAAGAAGGAGACAAGCAGAATTTAGTAATAACTGAAATTCCATATCAAGTTAATAAAGCATCACTGCTTCAAAAAATTGCTGAATTAAAGGCTGATGAAAACTCATTAGCATCATATATTGGTGAAATTCGTGACGAATCAGATAGAAATGGTATGCGTGCAGTTCTAAAAATCAAGAAAGGTGGAAATGCAGAAAAGATATTAGAGTATTTATTTAAAGTTACACAACTAGAAGTTTCGTTTGGCATTAATATGGTTGCAATTGCAAATGGCAAACCTAAACAACTTGGTCTACTAGATATTATAAGTTACTATGTTGAATATCAAAGAGAAATAATTGTTAGAAGAACAAAATTTGACCTTGATGTTGCAAAGGATAGAGCACATATTGTAGAAGGTTTGCTGACTGCTATACGAAATATTGATGAAGTTGTTAAAATTATAAAAAAATCATCTACTACAACAGAAGCAAAACAAAAATTAAAAGATAGGTTTAGCTTGTCAGAAAAACAGGCACAAGCTATTCTTGATATGAGATTGGCAAGACTTGTAAATTTAGAAATTACTAAACTTGAGCAAGAGTTAAAAGATTTAAAATTGCTTATTGAAAAATTAACAGCTATTTACAATTCAAAAAAACTTCAATATAATACGGTAAAAACTGAAATATTATCAATAAAAAATAAATTTTCAAATCCTAGAAGAAGTGATATTACAAAATTTAAAGGAAATGTTGAAAGAAAAATTGAACTAAAAGTTGAAAACGAAATTATTTCCAAAGATGTTGTTGTTACAATCTGTGCAGATAAATCTATAAAAAGTATACCTCTTAAAAATTATATGATGAGCACTAAGGAGTTAACACCAACATCTATGTTAAGTGATGTACATTTAACTGAATTGTTTACTGTTACAACTAATAAAGGCTTAATTTTTACAAATTTTGGTAATGTTTTAAAAATTGATTTTTCAGAAATTAATGAATGTAAATGGAAAGGAAAAGGTGTTCAGCTAAAATCAATAAATGCAAAGGTTTTAACTGATGAATATCCTATTTCAATAATAGAAATAAATGACAATTTAGAAAATGCTGAATTGCTATTTTATACAAAAAAAGGAATGGTAAAACTCAGTGCTTTGAAAGAGTGTATTGTTAATAAATCATATTATCAGGCAATTAAGCTCAAAGAAGACGATATGCTTATAAATGTAGAAGTTAAAAATAGTGACTCATCTGTGTTAATGATAACGCATAAAGCTATGGGTTTACATTTTAAGTTGGATGATGTTCCTGTTATGGGAAGAGTTTCCGTTGGGGTAAAAGGTATAAATTTAGATGATAATGATTTTGTTATATTTGCTGGTCAAACGGAAAAAACCGGAGCTATTTCTGTACTTACTAGTGACGGATTTGGAAAGAAGGTTCCAATTGGCGAATATGAAAAAATGGCAAGGTATAGAAAGGGATTAAGAGTTATACCATTAAATAATAATGCTAATTTGATTTATGCTTGTTTTAAAAAAGAGCCAAAGTCTATTGCTATCAGGAAAGAGTCAAGCATAGAACTCCTGAAAGATAAAAGCATAAATTATGATTCAAGAACATCTAAAGGAAAGCAACTTGTTAAATTCAAGTTTATTGAAGCATTTATTTATCAAGATTAAACATATTTGCTAAATTGTATAAAAATTTTTATAAATATATTGATTTTTAATTAATTAGGTGATATAATAACAATGTTAGCAACTTTGGGAGTGGGCATTTTGCCCACTCTTAATTTTAGAAAGGAGTTTTATGGCAAGTAAAGTAGAATTGCTTTGTGAAGAAAATATTAAACCTATAATTGAAAAATTGGGATATGATGTAATTGAAATTGAGTATGCAAAAAAAGTAGATGGTATGAATTTGACTTTTGTAATTGATAATGAAAATGGTATTAATTTAGAAGATTGTGAGAAAGTTCATAAAATAATAGATGAAAAACTTGATGAATTAAATCCAACTAATGATGTACCTTATATCTTGAATGTTAGTTCCGTAGGTATTGATAGACCTATAAAAAATTATAAAGATTTTTTAAGAAATAAAGGTAAGCAAGTAGAATTAAAGTTGTTTACACCTTTTGAAGGTAAAAAAAGCTATATTGGCGAGTTAAAAAATTTTACTGATTCAGACATTGTTATTGTAGTTGACAGTGAAGAAAAAGTTTTTAGCAAAGAAAAAGTAGCGCAGGTTATACCTGTAATTAAATTTTAAGGAGATTAAAAATGGTAAATAAGGATTTTTTTCAAGCATTAGATGAATTAGAGGCAGAAAAGAAAATTAATAAGGAGCAGTTTATTGAAACTTTGGAAACTGCTTTGACATCTGCTTATAAGAAAATGTATGGAGAAGCAAAGTCTGCAATGGTAAAATTGATTCCTGAAAAAAACACAATAAAAATTTACTCTTATAAAACTGTTGTAGAAAATGTTGAAGATGAAGATAAAGAAATTAGTTTGGAAGATGCAAGAAAAATTAAAAAATCTTACGAACTTGGAGATACTGTAATAAACGAAGAGTCAACAAAAGAGTTTGGTAGGATAGCAGCTCAAACAGCAAAACAAGTTGTAATGCAAAAATTAAGAGAAATAGAAAGGTCTATTGCTGTTTCAGAATTGTCGGAAAAGGAAGACGAACTTTTGACAACAATTGTGAAAAGAATAGATAACGGAACAGTTTATGTAAGTATTGCAGGTTCTCATACTGAGGGTGTTATGCTTGAATCTGACCAAATCCCTGGTGAGAAATTTAGAGTTGGTGATAGGGTCAAAGTTTATGTTAAAAGAATAAGAGAAAGTTTTAAAGGAACACAAATACAAGTGTCAAGAAGTAATGCTGAATTTGTGAAAAAACTTTTTGAACTTGAAATACCTGAAATTACAAGTGGAGATGTAATTATAAAAGATATTGCAAGAGATCCTGGAAATAGAACCAAAATTTCAGTTTATTCAAATAAACCAAATGTTGATGCTCTTGGTGCTTGTGTAGGTAACAGAGGAGTTAGAATTAATCAAATTGTTTCTGAAATAAATGGAGAAAAAATTGATTTGGTACTTTATTCAGATGATCCACTTGAATATATCGCCAGAGCATTAAGTCCAGCAAAAGTAATAAGCGTTGAAACAAATGAAAGTTTGAAAGTTTCAAGAGTTATAGTTCCAAAAGATAAATTGTCGTTAGCAATTGGTAAAAACGGTCAAAATGTTAGGCTTGCTGCAAGATTAACGGGTTGGAAGATTGATGTTAAACCTGAAAATGAAGTAGAAGATCAAGTTGATACAACTGAATATGAATTAACTGATATTTCTGAAGAAGAGTCCGCAAAAGAACTTGATGATATATTCGCAGGACTTGAAGATCTTGGTGAGTAGTATGGAAAAACCTTATAGAATGTGTATGGTATGCAGGGAAAGAAAACCAAAAAACGAACTTGTTAGAATTGTTAAAAATCAAGATGGGATTAAAGTTGACAAAACAGGAAAAGTTGATGGAAGGGGTGCATACATTTGCAAAGAAGGGAATTGTTGTGATAAACTTGTAAAAACAAAAGCTTTAAATAAAACATTTCGTGAAAACTTTTCGATTGATGTATATAATGAAATAATGGAAAAATTAAAAATATAAAAAGGGGAATCTATTTGGCTAATCAAAATCAAATTTTAAATAATTTAAAAACAATTCATACGCTTCAATCTAGTGGAGCAATTCTTTCATTTCTTCGTGATATTAGAGCAACAAAGGTTCAAACTGAAAGCTTACAAAACAAATTCAACACTAAATTAAAAGAATTGAAAGAGTTAGAAGTAAAAATAGAAAAAGTTGTTGAAGAAAAAAAGATTGAAGAAAGACAAGAAATAAAAGAACAAATAAAAGAGCCTGAGCTTGTTGTTGAAACAAAACAAGATGGCACAAAGGAAAAAGATAATTCACAAAAATTTGATAATACACATCAAAGACAAGATGTGAAAAAATCTTTTGATAAAAATCAAATTTCTAAATTTGATAAAAGCCAAAATGGTGATTTCAAAAACAAAACATATCAAAATAATAAACAAGGATTTAACCCAAACTATAAAACAAACTACGATCCACAAAAACAAAATCAATTTAAAAATGGGGATTATAAAAACAAATTTAATAATGCTTCTAAAACTTCATTTGCATCAACAAAAGCTAATAACTTTAAGTCTTTTATGCCAACTGAAAGTAGCAGTGTTTTAGCAGTTCCTGAAAGGCAAGTTGGTAATAAGAATAAGACACCATCTAGACAGCTTGATGAAAAAAGACAAATTAATAAAAAACAATTACAAAAAAGAAATCAATATCTTGAAGATTATGATGAAGAGAGAATGGGGTCTAGGAAGCTAATAAAAACTAAGAAAAAAGAAGAAAAAGTTTTTGTTGCTCCTGCCATTGAAAACGCCGTGATTACAACAGAAAATGTTTCTGTCAAAGTTTTATCAGAAAAAACAGGAAAACCTGTAACGGAAATTATTAAACAATTGATGTTGCTTGGTATAATGGCGAACATTAATAGTACAATTGATTTTTCAACTGCTGAATTAGTTGCAGGAGAACTCGGTGTTAAACTTGAACAAAAATTAGACAAAACAATGGAAGAAAAGCTTCACGATGCAACAGTTGAAATAGATGACGAGAGTGCCATTATTCGTCCACCTGTTGTAACAGTTATGGGACACGTAGACCACGGTAAAACATCACTTCTTGACGCATTTAGAAAAACAAGTGTTGCTTCTGGTGAAGCTGGTGGTATTACACAAAAGATTGGGGCTTATGTGACAAAATTCAATGGACAAAAAATTACGTTTATTGATACTCCCGGTCACGCTGCATTTACGGCAATGAGAGCTAGGGGAGCAAAAGTCACTGATATTGCAATTCTTGTTGTTGCAGCTGATGATGGAATAATGCCACAAACAATTGAGGCAATTAATCATATTAAAGCCGCGAATGTGCCAATGATAGTGGCTATTAATAAAATGGATGTACAAGGAGCCAACCCAGAAAGAATAAAACAACAATTAGCTGAAAATGGAGTTATGCCAGAAGATTGGGGTGGAGATGCAATCATTGTACCTTGTTCAGCAAAAACGGGTGTTGGATTAGATGAATTATTAAATATGGTATTGTTGGTTGCTGAAATGCAACAACTTAAAGCAAATCCAGAAAAAATGGCAACAGGTGTAGTGATAGAGGCAGAACTTGATAAGAATAAAGGTCCTATTGCAACAGTACTTGTTCAAAATGGTACATTAAAAATAGGAGATACTTTTGTTTCGGGTATTACTTTTGGTAAAGTTAGAGCAATGTTTGATGAGAACGGAAATAAAGTAAAGGAAGCGGGACCATCTACTCCTGTTTCTGTTTTAGGCTTTTATGAAGTCCCTGAATCTGGTAGTCAAGTTTATGTAGTTTCTGAAAAATTCTCTAAAGATTTAATAGAAGAAAGAAAGAATAAAATTAAAGAAGAAAGAACTCAAACAACATCAGGTGTAAGTTTAGATGACTTTATGTCTAAGGTAAATGAAGGTAAATTAAAGAATTTGAATATCATTATAAAAGCTGATGTACAAGGTTCTGTTGAAGCTTTAAAGCAAACTTTGACAGCAATAAAAAATGAGGAAGTTAAAGTTGTTGCAATTCATAGTGGTGCTGGTGCTGTTACAGAATCTGATTTGGTTTTAGCAAAAGCATCAAATGCTATAATAGTGAATTTTAATTTAAAAGTTTCTGGGAAAATATCTCAAATGGCTGAAAGTATGGGCGTGGAAATTAAAAGCTATAATGTTATATATTCTGTTGTAGATGATATAACTTCTGCAATTAAAGGTTTGATGACTGTGAAATATGATGAGCAAGTTATAGGTCACGCAGAAGTAAGGGCAATCTTTAAGTTATCATCAGTTGGTTTAGTGGCTGGTTCTTATGTTACAGATGGAAAAATACAAAGAAATGCTGGTGCAAGATTGATTAGAAATGGAGAAATTATAGAGACAACAGAAATTTCAGCGTTAAAAATACAAAAAGATGATAAAAGTGAAGTATCTTATGGTTACGAATGTGGTATAAAGCTTCGCGATGTTAAAGAAATTAAAGAAGGCGATATAATTGAAGCCTTTATAAAAGTTAAAATAGAAAATTGAGGTGAAATATGTCAAACAGAATGATGAGAGCTGATTCTGAAATAAGCAAAGTTTTGTCTGATATCATACAAAATCGTTTAAGTGACCCAAGATTTTCAGAAGAAATTATAACTGTTACAAAAGTTAATACATCATCAGATTTTAGGCATTGTAAAATATGGGTAAGCATATTGTCTAACAATCAAATAATGAAGAATAAAATTATAGATTTGTTAAAAAAGTCTTCAGGTTTTATTAAAAGAGAGCTTAGTCAAGATTTAGATTTGCCTTTTATTCCTGAATTGGTTTTTGAATTAGATGAAAATATTGAATATAGCGAAAAAATAAACAACATTTTAAGTGAATTAAATGTTTCAAAGGAGAATAATGTTGAATCTGACGATTAATCAATTAAAGAAAAAAATTAAGACTGCAAGAAATGTTGCAGTCTTTTGCCATTCTAGGCCTGATGCTGATGCATTGGCTTCTATGTTTGGTATGATAGAAATTTTAAAAAAATTAAATAAAAAGTGTGTAGCTGTTTTGGAAGAAACTCCTAAAAAAAAGTATGACTTTATGACTGGTGAATTCCAAACAGAATTTCCTGAAAATTATGATTTGTATATTTCTGTTGATGTGGCTGGTAAAAATATGTTGGGAAAATTTGAACAAGATTTTTTAAATCAGTCTAACTCAATTGAAATAGATCACCATCATAATAGGGATTCGTCTGCGACTTATACATACTTAGAAGATAATGCTTCTAGTTGTGCTGAAATTATTTTTAAAATAGCAAAACATTTTAAAATAAAAATAGATAAACATTTATCAACAATACTATATACAGGATTGGCTGGAGATACGGGCTGTTTTTTGCACGAAAATACAAATTCTCAATCTCATAATATTGCTTCTGAATTGATAGATTCTGGTGCTGATATCTTTTTTGTAAATAGAAGATTATTTAAGTCAAACACCAAAAACAAATTAAAGCTAATTGAAATCGCATTATCTAAGTTTGACTATTTCAAAGATACATTAATAGTTGATATATCTTACGAAGAGTTTAAAAGTATTGGATATAATCCTAACGATGGTGTGGATTTAATTGATTTTGTTTCAAGTGTTGAAGGTATAAAGTTAACTGCTTTGTTAACTGAAAGAACCCCAAATAATTGTTCAATTTCTTTTAGAAGTTCTAATAAATATGATGTTTCTATACTTGCCAATAGATTTGGTGGAGGTGGTCATAAAGGAGCTTCTGGCTGTAAAGATATTAAAGGTAATATTAATGATATAAAAAAGAAATTGCAAAAAGAAATAAAGAATTTTATTAAGGAGAATTAATGTTTTTAGACGATGCAATTTTAGTTTTAAACAAACCATCTGGTATGTCTTCTTTTTTTGCTGTTAATTTAGTAAAAAAAATTTTAGGAGCAAAAAAGGCTGGTCATATGGGAACATTGGATCCGTTGGCAGACGGAGTTTTGGTCATTGGGTTAAATAATGCCACTAAATTATTTGATAAATTTTTGAATCAAGACAAAGAATATGTAAGTAAGTTTAAGTTTGGTGTTCAAACCGATACACTTGATTTAGATGGTAAAGTTGAATATGAAAAAAAATGCTTAGTTACAAAACAAGAATTAGAACAAGCATTAAAAAAATTTATTGGTAAACAAAAGCAATATCCTCCAATTTACTCTGCAAAAAAAGTAAATGGTCAAAGGGCTTGTGATCTGGCAAGAAAGGGAAAAGAAGTAAAGCTGGAACCAAAGGAAATTGAAATTTACAATTTAGATATAATTAAAGAATATGGAGATAATCTTTTTGATGTAAAAATCAATTGTTCTAGTGGGACATATGTAAGGTCGATTGTAAGAGATGTTGCAAATGATTTAGACACATATGGTATGGTATATTCAATAACACGCACAAGATGTGGTGTATTATGCTTAGAAAATTCATATACTCTTGAACAATTAAGAAATGGAGATTTTAAAACAATTAACATAAATGAATTTTTACAGGAGGAATAATGGTAAGGTTCGGACCGTCAGGAAATAGCAAAATATTTTATGATGAAGGAAACAAAACTTCATTACAAGCACCCAAATGGCTGAAAGAAAAGGGACTTTTTGCATATGAATATTCTTTTGGTCGTGGTTATAATATGTCTAAGGATACTGCTATAAAATTAGGTGAAGAGGTAGAAAAAAATAATATAGAAATTAGTATACACGCTCCATTTTATATTAATCTTGCAAATCCTTCAGATGAAATGTTTGAAAAGTCTTATATGTACATAAAAACAGGACTTGACTATTTGACTTTATTAAAAGGTAAACACTTGGTTGTACATTTAGCAACACAAGGTAAAATGGAAAGAAATGATGCATTGAATCTCACAAGAAATAGGTTAATAGAAACCATCAAAAGATTGAAAGATAGTAACATAGATTTAACAAATAAGTACATTTGTCCAGAAACTATGGGAAAATTTTCTCAAATTGGTTCAGATGATGAAATTTTAGATTTTTGTTCGTTAGATGACTTATTAATACCAACATTTGATTTTGGTCACCTCAATTGTTTAACAGCTGGTAAATTTGTTGACATTAATTCATATAAAGAAGTTTTTAATAAAAGTTTTGAAAAACTTGGAGATTTTAAAACAAAAAATTGTCATATTCATTTTTCAAAAATTGAATATTCTTCAAAAGGTGAGATAAGACACTTAGATTTTGACAGTGAAACTTACGGTCCTTCATTTGAACCATTAGCTCAAACCATTATAGACTATAACTTGGAACCTACAATTATTTGTGAATCTGCAAATTTTATGGCAGAAGATGCTTTAAAAATGTTAAATATTTATGAAAACTTAAAAAAACACTAGACAGAATAAGCAAATTTGTTTATAATATCTACACGAAATTTTAATAAGGAGATTTTATGATTACAGCAGGTGATTTTCGCAAAGGTGTTACTTTTGAAATGGATGGTGCAATATATTTAGTTGAGGATTTTATGCACGTTAAACCAGGAAAAGGTTCTCCATTTGTTAGAGCAAAAATTAAAAATATTGTTACAGGACAAGTTCAGGAAAGAACATTTAATCCTTCTGACAAGTTTAAAGTTGCAGTTATAGAAAAGAAAGAAATGCAATATCTTTATAATGAAGGTGATTTATATTACTTTATGGATATGGAAACATATGACCAAATACCACTGAATAAATCCCAAGTTGAAGATGCTCTTAATTTCATAACTGAAAATATGATGGCAACTTTACAATTCTATAATGGTGAAGCTTTTAGTGTTGAACCACCAACATTTGTTGAACTAACAATAACAGAATGTGAGCCAGGAATACAAGGTGACACTTCAAAAGCAGGATATAAACCAGCAAAATTAGAAACAGGATATACAATAAGTGTTCCATTGTTTGTTAACCAAGGAGATAAAATTAGGGTTGACACTCGTGATGGGTCATATATGGAAAGAGTTAAATAGTTAATAAATAAATTTTGTCTAAAAATACAATATCGTTTGGTATTGTATTTTTTTTTGCAATATTTGTTATGAAATATATCTTTGCAAAATACTTTACTGAAAAAAGGAGTATTATGCTAAAAGATATTTTAGATGAAAAAATATACAATATTATAACAACTAAATTTAATTATGGTTATTTAAATGAAATAAGGTTGAGAGTTAATAATCCTATTGTAGTTTATGTTAAAGGACAAGCATATTTTTTAGGTGAGAATGGTTTAACAACACAAGAAAATTCTGCAATTATCGTAACAAAACAGATGATTGAAGATATTATTTTTAGAGCAAGTGAATTTTCAATTTATTCTATAAATGAAGAGTTAAAAAAGGGTTATATAGTTTTAAAAGGTGGAGAAAGATTAGGTATTTGTGGCACTATTGTTTCAGAAAATGGAGAAATTAAAACTTTAAACAAATTTACAAGCATTAACATAAGAATTCCACACGAAATAAAGAATTGTTCACTTGATGCTTTTTCTTTTTTAGTTGATGATGAGGGATTGAAAAATACACTTGTGATTTCTCCACCTGGCGCTGGGAAAACGACATTTATTAGAGATTTTGTTAATCAGTTATCATTAAGAAATTTATCTTATAATGTTTTAATACTTGATGAAAGGGGTGAGATTGCTGGCGAGGCGAAGGAATTATCTGTTGGAAAATTTACTGATGTGTTGTCTTTTTGTACTAAGAAAAACGGATTTATGCAAGGTATTAGAAGTATGTCTCCTCACATTATTGTTACCGATGAAATAGGTGATTTTGAAGATATTTTAGCAGTTAAATTTGCTGGATATTGTGGTGTTAAAGTAATGGCAACGATACACGCAAACAATATTGAAGATTTGAAATATAAAGATGGCTGGCAAGATATAAAAAACATTTTTGAAAGGTATGTTGTTTTGTCTAAAAGAAATGGTCCAGGTACTATTGAAGGTGTTTATGGTGAAGATTTTTCGCGTTTAGCTATTTGGAGATAAAATGAAATATATTTTATTAGGAGTTATAGTTTTTATTTGTGGATATATAGGATACGGATTATCTAAATATTACATTGTTAGATTAAAATTTTTTAATGACTTATTGAATTTTGCAGAAAAATTTGAAACAGAAATAAATTTTAGTAAAACCAAATTATTAAATGTAATTGATAACTTTAAAAGTTCAAGTAAAGAATTTGTTTCTGTGTTGACCAATTATAAAACCTTTTTAAACAATGGAAATTTGATAAGTGATACTCTTTTGTTCGAAAAGATAAAAATATTAAAAGATGATGAAAAACATAATGTTTATATGTTTTTTAATGAACTTGGAAAGCTTGATGTTTATAATCAAACCAAACAAATACAAAATTATAAGCAAAAATTTAACGATATTATAAAAAGTTGCAGTGAAGATAAAAAAAAATATGGCTCTTTATATATGAAACTAGGAATAATCACTGGTTTATTATTTTCTTTATTGCTCTTTTAAGGAGGGAATATGGGGGTTGAAATAATATTTAAAATTGCAGCTGTTGGAATTTTGACTGCTGTTGTTGGACAAGTATTAAAACATACTGGAAAAGAAGAAATTGCAATGCTTACAACTCTTGCTGGTCTTGTAATTGCATTATTGATGGTTTTAAATTTAATTGTTACACTTTTTGATACTGTAAAAGGATTATTCAATTTTTAAAAGGACTTATGGATTTATTTAAAATTTTAGGAATTGGTTTAATAACCTGCATAACTAGTCTGATTGTAAAACAAGTTAAACCTGATGTTGCTTCAATTATTTCAATAGCTGGTGGTGTAGTTATACTTTTAATGGTGGTCGATTATGTCGGTCAAATTTTTGATGTATTTAAAGTTGTGATGAATAAAACGGGTTTGCCATCAAATTTGTTTAGTATTGTTTTAAAAATTGTTGGAATTGGATATTTAACAGAATTTGCTGGCAATATATGTTCAGATGCTGGAAGTAATAGTTTGGCAGATAAAATATTACTTGCAGGGAAGATTATGATTTTATTTATGAGTTTACCTATTATTACAAACATAATTGATATAGTGGTGGACTTGCTATGAAAAAATTTTTAATTATTTTGTGCTTATTTTTATTTATATTTACTTTTCAGTCTAAATTTCAATCTTTTGTGTTTGCAGAAGATGATACAAATT
The DNA here is from genome assembly GCA_944372715.1 of uncultured Clostridia bacterium. Taxonomy (GTDB): domain Bacteria; phylum Bacillota; class Clostridia; order Christensenellales; family UBA1242; genus Caccopulliclostridium. The sequence goes on from CALVZZ010000015.1 coordinate 24,949, forward strand.
TAGAACAAGAAATAGAAAATACTGTTAACAATCAACTTGAAGATTTGGATTTGAGTGGGCTTGAAAGTATATTAGATAATTTGAATAAAAATCAAAGTTCCATTTTTGGTTCTACTAGTTTTATTGAAAAGCTACAAAGCATTTTAAATGGAGAGTTTTCTGACAATGCTGGAAGTGTTTGGCAGGCTATATTGCAACTAATATTTGAAGAACTTTTACAATTTTTGCCATTGATTGCAACAATTATTGCAATTTCAATTTTATCTGGAATGATAGGAGATTTGCGTAGTTCAAATTCAAAATCAATCGCCGATATAACACATTTTGTGTGTTATGGTGTGATTATTATTTTAGTTGTTAATGCTTGCACTAATGTTTTGACTTTAACTTCAACAACCCTGCAAGGACTAAAAAATCAAATTGATGTTGCTTTTCCAATTTTATTGACAATTTTAACTGCAATAGGTGGCACATCATCTGTTGGAGTATATCAACCATCAGTTGCATTATTTTCTGGAACAATTATGCAAATATTCACCCTCATTCTTATGCCACTTTTCATCTTTTCACTCGTTTTTACCATTATTTCAAATTTATCTCATTCTGTAAAATTAGAAAAATTTAGTAGTTTTTTTAATAGTCTTTTTAAATGGATAACAGGTGCAATTTTTACTATATTTATTGGCTTTTTAGTAATTCAAGGCATAACAGCAGGTAGTTTAGATACTGTTTCTATAAGGACTGCAAAATATGCGATAAGGAGTTATATACCAATTTTAGGGGGGTACTTATCAGAAGGTTTTAATGTAATTATGGCAAGTTCAATTTTAATTAAAAATGCAATAGGTGCAAGTGGATTATTTTTGATGTTTGCAAGTGTAATAGTACCTGTGGTTGAAATAGTATTACTTATGCTTTGTTTAAAATTGGTTGCTGGAATTTTAGAGCCACTTACTGATAGTAGAATTTCTAATTTTATAAGTGGAGTTGCAAAAAGCTTGATTATGCCTATCGTTTTAATTATAGGTGTTGCGTTTATGTATCTCATCTTTATGGGATTAATAATTTGTACAGGGAATTTTATATAGGAGTGAATATGACTGCTTGGATTTTAGCAATAACAGGTGTAACTGTCTTATCTGTGGTGGTTGATTTAATTTTACCAAATGGGCAAACGGCAAAATATATAAAAAATGTTTTTGCCTTTATTATGATTTTAGTAATAATTTCTCCTTTGCCATCATTAATAAATGGTAAGTTTACTATTGATAATATATTAAGTAGTGAAGAAATAACAATTCAAGAAAACTTTATATATCAAGTAAACAAAGACAAAATATCAGCACTAGAAACTGGTATTACTGAAATACTTGAAGAAAAAGGCTTTAAAAATGTTTTGATTACAATTGATGCCGATATCTTTGAAATTGATATGCAATTAAAGTCGGTTAATGTCGATTTATCTGATTTGGTTATAGATGGAAATTCGTCACATATAGATATAAAGAAAACAGTAACTGATGTTGTTAATCAGATTGTTGGAGAGGAGGTGGTTGTAATTTTTAATGAATAGTTTTTTTGAAAAATTTTTTAAAAAACTTAAAAGCATAAAACATATTGAAATTTTAATTGCCGTATTGTTTGGGGTTATTTTACTAACATTGTATTTAACAACGATTAGCAGTGATAACACAAAATCATCTTCAACAAGTTCTGGATATACATTTCAGGTGGAGGACAGGCTTGAAAATGTACTTTCTAAAATAGATGGGGTTGGAAATGTTTCTGTTATGGTTATGCTTGAAGAGGGCGCAGAATTAAACAGTGAAGTAGTTCCAAAAGTTAATTC
>CALVZZ010000016.1 GCA_944372715.1 uncultured Clostridia bacterium
AAAGGCACTTGCATTAAACATTAAAAGTCAAGTTGCTGAAAGTGTTAAAAAATTAAATAAAAAACTTACACTTGCTGTTATATTGATTGGTAATAACCCTGCAAGCGAAGTTTATGTGCGCAATAAAGAAAAATCTTGTAAAGATGTGGGAATAGATTTTGAATTGATTAGATTTTCAGAAAATTGTAAACAAAATGATGTTATAAAAAAAATTAAAGAACTAAATAAAAAAATTGAAATTTCAGGAATTTTGGTACAACTTCCAATTCCAAATCACTTAAATGAAAGAGAAATTTTAGATACTATTTCAGCAAAAAAGGATGTTGACTGCTTAACTCAGGAAAATTTTGGTAAGCTTGCACTTGGAATTTCAGATTTTGCTCCTTGCACTGCTAGTGCTGTTATAGAAATTCTAAAACAGTCCAATATTGCAATTCAGGGCAAAAAAGTTGCTGTTGTTGGAAGAAGCGCATTAGTTGGATTACCAACGCAAATGCTTCTCACTAAAAATAATGCAACAGTAATTTTATGTCATTCAAAAACAGAAAAATTAAAAAAAATAACAAAAAAAGCTGATATACTTGTTGTCGCAATTGGGAAAGCAAAATACATTACAAAAAAATATGTAAAAAAACATTCAGTTGTAATTGATGTTGGCATTAACAGAGTAGAAGGGAAAATATGTGGTGATGTGGATTTTGAGAATGTTAAAAAGAAAACACATTTAATTACACCTGTTCCTGGTGGTGTTGGGCAAATGACTGTTGCAATGTTATTAAAAAATATTTTGTTGTTAAATTCATAAAAATTTGTAAAATATGTTTTGTATTTTTCTTTTAAAAGTATATAATATCAAAAAGGAGACTTTGTAGTAATTATGAAAAAATTCAAGTTGATTTCTTCAATTATAGTTGCTTTAATTGTGATTTCAGTTATTACATTTGGTGTTATAGTGGCAATTTCTCCTGAATATGGAATAACAAATTCAATTACTTTCCGTCCAGAAAACGATATTAATTTCAGTGTTGTTTGTGAAGCTAGTTGGGCATTGGGTGATACCACAGGGGGGAAGGATCCATCAATAACCATATCAATAGATAAAGATGGAAATATTTTTCCTTCTAATGTTTGGAATGCACCAGATATTAATTTCAATAAGGTTTTGCCAGAGAACAATGTTGTTAGTATGTCTTTTGCTTTCACAAATACATCGGAAGATCCTAATAATATTTTAGCAATATCGTTTTATGATATAGAATCAGATAGTAAAGATGCACAATTGTATAGCAATCCAAGATTTATTGCTGAAACTCAAATTGATGATGGGGCAAAAGAGCTTGTTATGGGAAACAAGACAGGTGGAGCAGATGCTGAATTTTTAGTTGGCTTTGGGGAAACAAAAACAATTAATATTTATTATACCTTAGAAAGAAACGATGAAAGCTTTAATTGTCCACAAAATATAATAATAAATATAGGATTGGATCAAACTATATAAATTAAATGTATTGACACAGCTTTGTAGCTGTGTTAAAATATTTATGTTAAGGTATGTGTTATTTTGTAGTTAAATAAACTATTATTTTATAAAACTAATTATGTAATAGGTTTTATGAGCATTTGTTTTGCTGGTAGCAAAGCAAACACTCAAAGACAAATGTTTAACTTTCCTTGAAACAAGTTTTTTTGGAGATTCAATACTCTTGGTTTTAATTGGGTGTAAAAGCAAATTACAACTTAATAATATGCGTTCATAGCTCAGCTGGATAGAGCGTTGGTCTACGGAACCAAAGGTCTGGGGTTCGAATCCCTATGGACGCACCAAATTTATCTTTATTGGATATAAAAAACATCTGTTTGAACAGATGTTTTTTTATTTTATTTATTCAAATAAGTCTAAGTTAAACTCTTGCACTTTTAGATTGTTTTAAAAATATTCATTTTTATTTACAAAAGGTAATATTATTTTTTAAGCTTTAATAATTCTTTTTTTAATTCGGAATTTTCTCTTTTTAATTCTTCATATTCTCTTCTGTTTATTGTTATTGTGTCCGTTTCAGTTTGAATTTTTTCATTCTTTCGAGTTGATAAAATTGATAGAGTTACAAGCATTCCAACAGATATTACAACAAATACCCAAAATATTTCAGTTATTGCAGTTACTCCAAAGATATCAAATCCACCTATTAATATTGATAAGATAATGTCAACAAAAGCAATAGTTGAATAACAAATTATTTGTAAGTAAATATAACTTTTATTTAGTTTTACATACAATGATATAATAATCATAAACAATATGCTAAATATAGATATTATTCCCGTTAAACGATTAAAAAAGTTATCTTTCTCAAAAATAGGACTACAAAAAATAATCAAAGCAAATAAAACTGACAGTAGTAAAAATGATACACTTATAATTCCTAATATTTTTTTTCTTTTTATAACATTTATTTCATTTATTGAAACTGCACAGGCAATTGTTAGGGTGCAAAATATAAGCAAAAATCTAAATTGTATTCCTTCAAAAATATTTACTTTAAAAATGGCAAGTATAAACATTATACAAGATATTCCAAGAGTGCTAAGTGAAGTGATAAACAATGCTTTTTTTAATTTGTCAATCTTCATAATTATTCTCCATATACGGATATTATATCATTTATTAAAAAAAATACAAATTTATTAACAAGGAAATGTCTTTTATTTATGTTATATATTTGACTTTGATTAAAAGTTTTTATTAAAATATCAAAAAGAGGTGGTGTATGAAAAAAGAATATGAAAGTTTATTTACGCCTTGGAAAATAGGTAATTGCGAAATTAAAAATAGAATTGTTTTATGTCCGATGGGTGGAACTTCTGTTTTTGGATGGATGGAACCACATCATTTAGATAAGGATGCTTGTGATTTTTTTCTTGATCTTGCTAAGAATAATGTTGGACTTATAATTCCCGGTATTGCTCCACTTAGAAATCTAATTGGAAATCAATGGCTTTACAAAAGCAAAAGAACTTTTAAAAAGTTAAAAGTATTTATGGATGAAATTCATAAAACGGGTGCAAAACTTTTTATTCAGTTGACGGCAGGTTTTGGAAGATCATTTTCAATTCCTAATTCACTAGCTCCCATTGTGAAAAATAAATTTTTATCAACACTTTTAAAGCCTGTGATTGACATTTCAAGGCTTTGTGCTTCTCCAAGCAAACTTCCTTCAAGATGGTTAAAGGGATATCAATGTAGAGAGATAACAAAAAAAGAAATTGAAGATATGGTTGAAGCTTTTGCAAAAACTGCAAAACTCTGCAAAGATGCTGGTGTTGATGGTGTGGAAATTCACGCTGTGCACGAAGGATACTTAATTGATCAATTTACTCTTAACTATACCAACCAAAGAACAGATGAATATGGTGGAAGCTTTGAAAATAGATA
>CALVZZ010000017.1 GCA_944372715.1 uncultured Clostridia bacterium
GCAAAATTATTTTTATTGTTATAATATTGAAGAATGGAATTTTTATTTTTAGTATTAACTGCTTTTTTCGTTTTTGGGGCATTGATTTTGAGCAACAAATTTTTTGGTAAAGATGCAATTTTTGTAATTGGCATCGGATCAGCCATTGCCTCTAATGTTTACAATGTTGGAAACTATCCAATAAACATTGCAAATTTTATTTTTGGTATAGACTCCGTTGTTTATACAGTTTTTATATTTTGCATCTTCATTTGTTACGCTTTTTATGGAAAAAAAGATGCCTTAACTCTTTTATTCAGTGCGTTAGGCTCTTTGTTTTTAACTGCCCTATTACAGTTTATTGCATCGTGGGCTACACTTGGCTTTGGTGAACAAATTGTTTGGGGTTTTGCTTCATACATTATTAGCATAATAGCAACATTAATCGCAGTTTACTTATCTTTAAAAACTTTCATCTTGTTAGAAAATAAGAATATTAACATTTATTTAAACTTAATCATAACTATTATTTTAGCTAGTTTAATAAATTCTATAATTTATTTTGGTGTTGTGTCATTAATAAATGGATTTAGTGAAAATTTTATAGGTATGTTAATTGGTTCTTATATAGGAAAATTTATGTGTACTTTTTTATCTCTTCTTGTGTTTTTCTTATGTCAAAAATATAATTATAATATAAAAGAAAAATAATTAATCAAAATATAAAATAATTAAAAGAAGGATATATTATGTTAAAATTATTAAAGTATTTAAGATTTAAAGATTGGATTACAATAATTTTTATTTTAGGTTTTGTTGTTGGGCAAGTAATGCTCGACTTAGAATTACCTGATTATATGGGAGGGATTGTTAACTTAATTCAAAATCAAGCCACAATTAATGAAATTTTAATTCAGGGATTAAAAATGTTAGGAATTGTTGCAGGTTCTGTGGGTTGCACAATTATTGTTACATATTTAGCTTCCAAAGTTGCTTGTGGTTTTTCTAAAAGAGTAAGAAAAATTTTCTTTTCAAAAGTCAATTCATTCTCAATGGAAGAAATGGAAAAATTTTCTACTGCAAGTTTAATAACAAGAACAACCAATGACATCACTCAAGTTCAACAAACACTAACAATGTTTTTAAGAATGGCACTTTCTGCTCCCACTATGGCAATAGGTGCAATATTAAAAATTGTTGGCAAAAGTGGAACTTTAAGCTGGATAACAGCATTAGCAATAGTTTTATTACTTATTGTTTTAATCACAATTTTTTCATTTGTATCTCCAAAGTTTAAGAAAATGCAAAAGCTTACAGATAAAATTAATGGTGTTACAAGGGAAAATTTAACAGGAATTAAAGTTGTAAGAGCTTACAATGCTGAAAAATTGCAAGAAGAAAAATTTGATAATGTTAATACTTCTTTAACTAAAACAAATTTATTTATTGACAAAATGTTTTCATTAATGTTTCCAAGTATGCAACTTATAATGAACGGACTATCTCTTGCAATAATTTGGGTTGGTGGATATTTGATTTCTGATGGTGCACTAGACCTTGCCAATTTAACAATATTTACTCAATATGCAATGCAAGTTTTAATTAGTTTCTTACTACTATCAATGTTATTTATAATTATTCCAAGAGGAATTGTTTCAGGAAATAGAATTTATGAAATATTAAAAACGAAAAATAAAATAATCAATGGCAATGCTTCAAATGATAAAATTGATGGAGCACTTGAATTTAAAAATGTCAGTTTCAAATATCCAGACTCTGATGACTATGTTTTAAAGAATATAAATTTTGAAGTAAAAAAAGGAGAAACTGTTGCATTTATAGGTTCAACAGGAAGTGGGAAAAGCACTCTTATTAACTTGGTTCCAAGATTTTACGATGTTAGTGAAGGCGAAGTAATGATAAGTGGCACTGATGTAAGAGAATATGATTTAAAATCTCTTTATGAAAAGCTTGGTTATGTTCCACAAAAAAGTTTTTTGTTTAGTGGAACGGTAAGAGATAACATTAAATACGGAAAAGAAGATGCAACTGATGAAGAAGTTTTAGGTGCACTAAAAACAGCACAGGCATTGAACTTTGTTGAAAAGTTGGAAAACGGACTTGATTACCAAATTTCACAAGGTGGAAAAAATGTCTCAGGGGGACAAAGACAAAGACTTGCAATTGCAAGAGCAATAATAAAAAAGCCAGAAATATTTATTTTTGATGATTCATTTTCTGCTTTGGACTACAAAACTGACAGAGCATTAAGAAAAGCATTAAAAAAAGAAACCAAAAAAAGTACTTGTTTAATTGTTGCTCAAAGAATAGGAACAATTATGGATGCTGATAAAATTATAGTTCTTGACAAGGGAGAAATGGTTGGAATGGGTACTCATAAAGAACTTATGCAAAACTGTAAAATTTATCAAGAAATTGCCTACTCTCAACTTTCAAAGGAGGAATTGTTATGAAATCTAATAATCAATCTCCAAAATTTACAGGACCAAATCCAAAAGGTAAAAGTATAGAAAAAGCAAAGGATTTTAAAAAATCTATAACAAAATTACTTTTGCATTTAAAACCATATTGGATCTTAATTGGAATTGCATTAGTATTTGCTTGCGCAGGAACAATTTTTTCAATTTTAGGTCCAAAAATCTTGTCAAAAATAACGACTGAGATTATCTTAGGTCTTAGTCCAAATGCTTCAATAAATTTTGTTAAAATCACAACAATAGGTATTTGGCTTGTAATTTTATATTGTACAAGTTCATTGTTTAGCTTTACACAAAATTTTATAATGGCAAAAGTAACAGCAAAAATATCAAAGGGTTTAAGAGAAGAAATAAGCAAAAAAATTAATAAGTTACCTTTAAAATATTTTGATTCACAAAGTTATGGAGACATTTTATCCAGAGTAACAAATGATGTTGATACAATAAGTCAAACACTAAGCCAAAGTTTAAGTCAGATGATAACATCTATAACCACACTGATTGGAATCATTGTTATGATGTTTACAATAAGCTGGAAGCTAACATTGGTTGCTCTTGTCTCCGTACCCGTAAGTATGTTGCTTGTAATGTTGTTTGTAAAGAAATCACAAAAATATTTTTTATGGCAACAAAACACTTTGGGTGAAATGAATGGGCATATTGAAGAAACATATTCAGCACATAATGTAATAAAAGTTTTTAACGGTGAAGAAAAGGCAGAAGAAAAATTTGATAATATAAATGAAAAGCTTTATCAAAATGCATATAAATCCCAATTTTACTCAGGACTTATGATGCCAATTATGAATTTTGTTGGTAATATAAGCTATGTTGTAATATGCATAATTGGTGGGTCTATGGCTTTAAGTGATATAACTTTTATTGCATCAATTGTTGCATTTATTCAATATATCAGACAATTCAATCAACCAATTCAACAAGTAGCTTCTATTGCAGGCACACTACAATCAACTGCTGCTGCATCTGAAAGAGTTTTTGAATTTTTATCGGAAGAAAACGAACCAGATGAAAGCAATAAAACTTTAAAGATTAAAAACTTTAAAGGCAAAGTTGAATTTAAAAACGTTTGCTTTGGATACAATCCAGAAAAAGAAATAATTCACAACTTCAGTGAAACTGCACTGCCCGGTCAAAAAGTCGCTATCGTTGGACCAACAGGTGCAGGTAAAACAACTCTAGTAAACTTATTGATGAGATTTTACGAAATAAATTCTGGTGACATTTTAATTGATGGAATTTCCATTAAAGATATGAATAGAAGTTATGTCCGTTCATTATTCGGAATGGTATTGCAAGATACCTGGTTATTTGAAGGTACAATTAGAGAAAATTTAGCATACGGAAAACTTGATGCAACAGATGAAGAAATTATTGAAGCTTGTAAAGCTTCAAATATTGATCACTTTATAAAAACGCAACCAAATTCTTACAATATGGTTTTAGATGAAGAAGCAAATTTAAGCCAAGGACAAAAGCAATTAATAACAATTGCTAGAGCAATGGTTGCAAATGCTCCAATGTTGATACTTGATGAAGCCACAAGCTCCGTCGATACAAGAACAGAAGAACTTATACAAGAAGCAATGGATAAGTTAATTAAAGGCAGAACAAGCTTTGTAATTGCACATAGATTATCAACTATAAAGAATGCTGATTTAATACTTGTAATGAAAGATGGAAATGTTATAGAAACAGGAAAGCACGAAGAATTACTTGCTAAAAATGGTTTTTATGCAGATTTATACAACAGTCAATTTACAAAAAAACACGCAGAGATCGATGAACTAAATTAACTTTATTTATGCATTAAGATTAAATAAAAAAACCTTGTTTAACAAGGTTTTTTTATGGATTTAATCTATCTGGACCTCTAAATATAAACATTGCTTCTTTAATTGAAGGAACATTAAGTAAATTCATTGTCATTCTATCAACACCAATTCCAAATCCACCGTGTGGCATACAACCATATTTGAAAAATTGCAAATAAAATTCAACATCTTTGTCTAAGCCTTTTTCTTTTGCCTGATTTTTTAAAATTTCATACCTATGTTCTCTTTGAGCTCCTGTCGTAATTTCAACTCCTTTCCATATTAGGTCATAACCTTGTGGTATTCCATCTTTTCTCATATGATAAAAAGCTCTTTTCTTTGCTCCGAAATCCGTAATGAAAATAAATTCGTGATTATAAACTTCTTGACAATATCTTTCACACATCTTTTCTGCCTCTGTGGACAAATCATCTTTTTCAGAATCTGGTATTGTATAACCATATCTCTTTTCCAATTCGTCATACAAATCTTTCAGCTTAATTCTTGGGAAAGGTAATTTTGGAACAACAACTTCAACACCAAAAACTTCTTTAATTTCTTTTCCAAATCTTTCATTCACTTCATTCAATGCATAAGCAATCATCTCTTCTTCTAATTGCATAACATCTTCAAAACTTTCAATGCCTGTAAATTCAAGATCAAATCCTGTAAATTCTGTTGCGTGTTTTCTTGAATGAGATTTTTCAGCCCTAAAAACAGGTCCACACTCAAAAATTCTACCAAATCCACTTGCCATAGCCATTTGTTTATAAAATTGTGGACTTTGTGCTAGATATGCCTTTCCATCAAAATACTTAACTTCAAACACATCGGCACCAGACTCAGATGCCGTTGCAATAAGTTTAGGAGAATGGATTTCAATAAAATCCTTTTGCTCTAAAAAATCTCTCAACGCCTTTGTAAACAATGTTTGCACTTTAAACATCAACAAATTTTTTTCTTGTCTTAAATCAATCCATCTATAATCAATTCTTTGGTCTATATTGCTTTCTGGTCCAATTGGGTAAACTTCTGCTGTACTAGTTACAACAACTTCTTCACAAAGAACTTCTTGTCCACCCATTTTAACAAATTCACTTTTTACAAGATCCCCTTTTACTATAACACTTGAACGTGCTAAAAGATGAGAAAAAACTTCTTCAACTTCTGGAT
>CALVZZ010000018.1 GCA_944372715.1 uncultured Clostridia bacterium
ACCTGCAAGTGTTCCAAAAATAAAGTATGAAATTGCAAATTATTTGAACTATTTAGAAGAAGTTTTAAATCAATGCAAAAAGAATAAGAAATTCAACTTATTTCTAAACACGCCAGCAAACATTGAAGACTTGAAAGCAAAAAAATATGATGCAATAATTTTTGCAACAGGATCTTACATTAAAAAACCACAAATTTTAGGACTTGACAAGAAAAATGTTTTTAATGTTGTAGAAGTTTTAAACAAACCAAATTTAATAGCAAAAGCGGAAAAAATAACTGTGCTTGGAGGAGGAGATTCTGGGTGCGAAGTGGCGTATATGTTGGCTTATGAATTGAAAAAACAAGTCAGAATTATTGAAATTTCGCCAAACTTAATGTCAGCCACTTGCACTGCAAATAGAGGACATTTGTTGCATTATTTAGAAAAAGCTGGAGTTGAAGTTTTAAATTGCACAACACTAAAAGAGGTTAAAGAAAAAAGCATAGTTGTAAACAGAAATGTTTCAAAAACTGTGCCAACGCCGTTTAACACATGGCAACCAATTTTGCCAGAAAATATTCACAACCCTTTAGCTAAGAAAATAAAAAGCAAATATCAAGAACAAGAATTGGATTGTGACGTTGTGATAGTGGCTGTTGGAACGACAAGTGAAAACAAACTTTATTTTGAAGCGGTTGAAAAACATATAGCTCCAGAAATTTATAATATTGGAGACTCTTTTAAACCAAGCAAAGTTTTTTCAGCAGTAAAATCTGCTTATCGTACAGCGAGAAGAATTTAAGGAGGTTGCAATGAAACTAACGGCAGAAGAAAAAGATATTTTAAATGGTAAAGAAGGAAAAACCAAAGCTAAAATAATGCAAACTCTTGTAGAATTTGGAGATCTTTTTGGGGCTGAAAAGTTTGTTCCGGTCACTGGAGAAGGTCATTTGGTTACATCATTTGGTATAGGTCTTTTAAAACCAGTTTATCGAATTATGGACGAAATAATTGATGCAGGCTTAAAAACTAAATTTCCGTTTACTGTTGATCCAAGACCAATAGATTACAAAAATGTAAAGGTTGGTCTTTTAAATAAGTTTATATTTAGCAAAATTATGTATTCTCAACAAAAACATTATGAAGAACAACTTTTAAAAATAGGTCTAAAAAGCAAAGATTCTTTTACTTGCACATCTTATTTAAAAGAAGTTGGAAATACTCCAAAATATGGCGATGTTTTGTCTTGGGCAGAAAGTAGTGCGGTTGTTTTTGCAAATTCTGTTTTGGGGGCACGTTGCAACAGAAACAGTGGGATGCTAGATATTTTTGGAGCAATTTTAGGAAAAGTGCCAAAGTTTGGGCTTTTGACTGATGAAGGAAGAAAGGCAACTTGGATAATTGAAATTAAAACCAAAAGTTTGCCTGAAGCTCAGATTTTGGGAAGCGCAATAGGTTTAAAGGTTATGGAAGCGGTGCCTTATATAAAAGGTCTAGACAAGTTTTTGGGAACAGAATTGAATGATCAAACTATTTCTTATCTCAAAGATTTTGGTGCGGCAACAGCTTCAAATGGTGCTGTGGGGTTGTATCACGTAGAAAACTTAACCCCTGAAGCAAAAAAGTTAAAATCAAAAGTTATTGCCGAAAACACTAAAACTTATGTTATAGATGATAAAGAATTAGAAAAAGTTTACAAAAGTTATCCAATAATGTGGAAAAAAACTGATTCAAAACCTCAATTATGTTTTATTGGATGTCCACATTTGAGTTATGATCAATTGGTTGATTGGACCAAAAAAATTGAAGAGAATCTGAAAATTAGTGGAAGAAAAAAAGTTTTAATAAAAACAATTATGACAACAGCGCCAAGCGTGTTAAATAAATTTTTGCAGACAGAAGATTATAAAAAACTAAAAAATTATGGAATTAAACTTTCTTCAATTTGTCCCTTAATGTATACAAACAACCCTATAGCAGGAAACAAACCAATTATAACAAACAGCAACAAATTGCGAACCTATTCAAAATCTAGATATTATAAGGATAGCGACATAACAAAAATTATATGTGGGGTGAAAAATGAAAAAATTTAAAGGTAGAGTGATTTGCAAAGGAATTTATGAAGGCGAATGTGTAGTTTCAAAACAAGGAGTAAACACATTGGCAACCTTTCAAAAGTCAGCGTTAAAAAATGCGAAAAAAGTTGTAGGATCTGACCAAAATAACCCAGATATTTATGGAAAAAATTTGACAGGAATAGCATTGATTTTGCCTCAAACAATAGGTTCGACCACAGGAGGATTGGTTATTCAAACAATTTGTCAGATGGGAATAAATCCAGCTGCATTATTGTTTAGTGAAGAAATAGATTCCTTAGCTGCAAGTGGTGTTATTTTAGCAAAGAATTGGGAAAATTCAAAAATAATAGCTATAGATAAACTAGGAAAGAAAATTTTAAATGAAATAAAAACAGGTGATCGCATAAAAATAGAAGAAGATGGCACCGTAACCTTGATTGAAGAAGATGCAAAATAAAGCATCTTTTTTTATTGAAAAATTTTAAAACAATTTGTAAAATATTGAAAAATTATTTTGAATTTTGTAAAAACAATGTTATAATAATATCGTGTTGATACACACAAAGTTAGTGAACAAGCTATAATGGGTCGACAAATTTTAGTTTGTGCATTACAAGATGTTTCAGCCTAAAAAAATTTTTAAAAGGAGAAATTATGAGTGAGTTAGATTTGTTTAAGATGCGAAAAGCAATTAAATTGACACTAATGAAAATTGGCATACGATGTGATTTGGTGGGATTTGCTTATTTGTGTTCGGCTGTAGAACTTGTTATATTAAATCCAGATTTAATAAATCATTTATGCACACAACTTTATGTAAATGTTGGCGAAAAATATAATGTTCAAAAATGCAATTCAGTTGAAAGAAGCATAAGACATGCAATCGAAAATACAATGAATGCTAAAAGCTATGATATTACCTTCACAATATCACTTTCCTTTCCCCT
>CALVZZ010000019.1 GCA_944372715.1 uncultured Clostridia bacterium
GGTTCCGTAGAACCCTGGTGACCATTGAGTAGTTTGTTTTTTATGCTCTGTTATTAAATATATTTCGATATATTAAATAATCTACTTTAATCATTTCAAAAATCAAAAGGTTTGTTCAATAACTTACGAAATCGTGTATGGTTTTTTCGTATGTGTTTTTCATTAGCCACTTTACCCTTAACTATAAATCTACCCTAAATGAGCTGAGTTCATGTTGAGTTATATTAACTTGAATATCAAGATATAAGCCTTCTTCGCTCGCAAGTGAAAAAGCGATTTTTCGTTTGTCTCGCTCATTGGCTTATAAAAAACAAAACATCTTTCAGTTAATTAACTTGAATAAAAAATAAAGCATTGGGGTTTCAGTTAAGGAGTTAAAAAATGAAATCAAGTTTAATCAAACCGAATGACTTAGTCAAAGTCAAAAAGGTTAACAATCAAATTGTACTACACAACATAACAAATTGCAATAGAAAAGCAAGTATAAAACGAATTTCTGGAAATAGGCATATCAATCTTTCCACTGGCGAGATAGTCGAAAACAAAAAGACACTTATTCGTGGTGAGAGTATGCGTAGCCTACTTGAAAGCAATTTAAGACTGCAAGACCTAATCAAAGAAAACACAATTGACATTCAAAAACTACTTTTAATTACGCTAACCTATCGAAAGAAAATACTTGACACGAAGAAAGTCAATGAAGATTTTAAGGTGTTCATTAAGTATCTCCGCAAGCACTTCACTGATTACGGCGAAATTGAGTATATCAACACACTCGAAAAGAAAGACGAGAATTCGGGCTTTCACATACATGCAATACTTTTCTTTAATAAATCTACCCGAAGCGTCTTTCTGCCCGTTCAAACCCTAAATGACGCGTGGAAAAACGGATATACAAGTGTGGGCAAGCCAAAAGGAAAACAAGAAGTCTATTTCTATCTCACTCCACACCTTTCAAAAGAAGTAAACGAAAAGAACAGCCACATGCACAACAAAGCCCTTATGCAAATGCAACTGCCAGCGGGCGTGAACTTATATCACTATTCAAAAGGCATAAAGAAACCGACAATCTATACAGACACTTACGAGAATGTAAAGAAATATCTCAAAGAAAACTCGTATATCTACAAAAGCGAACAAGTATATAAAAACCCTATGCAAACCTATCGTGGTAATAATCTTTACTACTGCAAAGAGAAATATATAAAAGCAGAAGAACAGCCGAAAGAATCCGATTTAAAACCGCACAAACGGACGCCAATATGATATCTATAAATAGTCATATAATGTAATCATTATATGGCTATATTATTAACACTATTTTAAGCCCTACAAAGATAAAAAGCAATCTTAGCGACGCTGCCTATTTTTAAAATTTTCCCCTAATGTTTAATTTTTTATATAAAGTTAGAGAAAAGTATGATATAATTTAGAAAATAGTGAGGAATTTATGAAATTTGAAGATGCAATAAAAAATAAGGATAAGATAGATTGGAGTTTCCACTTTTTGGAAAATGAATTTGACAAAGATAAAATAACAAAAGAAGATATAAATTTTTTATGCAAAAAACTGAGTTTTATATATCAAGAAAATTTATATGTAGAAAATCCTTTTGCGCCTTTTATGTCATTAGTAAATGGATATAAAACAGCAAATATAGAAGATTTAACGAATGAAGATTTAAGTATTATAAAAGAAACAGCTGAAAAAGAGTTATCAAATTTCTATTTAAAAGCAAAATTTTATGATATTTTAGGTTGTAAAGAAAATGTTGAAACATATAAAAAATTAGCAGCTGACAATTTTATTTTACAAACAAAAAATATGATTATCATAGAGAAAAGTGATTATCTAATAGTTTATCCATTAAAACGAGCATTGTTTTTATATTATATAATAAAAGACAAGCAAACTTTAGACAATGCTATAAATGATATTTTATCTTTAGTCAAAAATAAGAAGTGTGAATTTGCAGTTTATTTAGCGTTATGTGAATTTTTAGAGCGGTTTTATCCGAAAGCCTTAGTCTCATTAATACCGCATCTTGAAAATTTTACTCAAAAAACAGAAGAAAGTGCTCCATTATTAACATTTATTGAAACGATAATAAAATACTACAAGTCTATACACAATGAACAAAAAGTAGATAAATGGTCATTAGAATATGTTAGGATTTGCGAGAAGTTAAATGAGAGAAATTCAAAACAGGGCTATAATTATATTCAAATGGCTATTGATATCTTAGATAAGGAAAAATTTGAAGAAAAAATAAACGAATTACACTTTACGCGTCAAGAGGCTGAGAGAAAATTCTTTAAAAGCCTAAATATGCAAACATTTACATTTGGAGAAAAAGTGAATGAATCTCTAAAACAACAGGCTTTGAAAATTAATAATCTATTTAAAAATGCGCCTGATGGTTTAAGTCAATTGCTAATATTATTAAAAACATTTAACGCATATCCTTTAAAATATATAGAAAAACAATTAAAAGAAAACGAAAAAAATCCATTAAAACATATATTTAATACAATTTCTTTTAATAGTGATAATGTCATAATTTATGATGAATTTAAATCTAACGAAAACAAAAGGAAAGAGTTTGAAATATCTAAGATTTATAATTTAAATAGTCAAGTAATGTATAATATTGTTCTTAACTCTTTTGTATTTTATCTTAAATTAGATAGTTCTTTAAAAGGCTTATTAAAAGAAATAATTTCTAAAAACCTTTTTGTTCCCAAAAATAGAGTAGATAGTGTATTTGAATATGTTTGTTTAGGCTTAAATAAAAAAATCCGCACTGGGTTGTATGGGTTAATCACTCAGTTTGAATACGGATGTCGAGAATATTTAAAAAATCGAAAACATTTATTTCCTGCAATTGGTAAAGGTGGTAAAGAAGATCCAATTAATTTAAATGACATGTTTATTCAAAAAGATAACAAAAAGAACAAATTCAGAGATAATTTAATAGAAGTTTTAGGAGAAGATTTAGTTCAGGAAATCGAATATTTAGCATGCCGTAAACTTTCAGGGAATATAAGAAACAAATATGCACATGAAGGTCATGAAAAAGAAGGCGAATTTTATGTCGAAGAGGTTAATCTTTTCTTTTTAATTTTAGAAGTTTATTGCTTGGGCTATGATAGTCAACTTTAAAACTAATTTCTCAATCCTAAAATCTCGTTAGCGTCGGCGTCAATGATTTCACAAATACGAGCAAAGGTGCCAAGGCTTGGAAGTTTTCCTTTATTTTTATAATCGGTTAGCATGGATACAGAAATGTTAGCCTGTTTAGCAA
>CALVZZ010000020.1 GCA_944372715.1 uncultured Clostridia bacterium
ACTCGTTTTCAATATCTTTTTTCCCTGAATCTAGATAACTACCAAGGCTTGCAATAGCACTTTGCTCAACTTCTTCTTTTGTTGGAGCTTGATATTCCATTCTATCAAGTGTTATGTCTGAATTGTCAAAAGAATACTTTTTATCTATATTTTTAAATTCATCAAAAAGATTTGATTGTTTTTTTATTTTGTCTGATTGTTCATCAGTGAATTTGTATGTATACATCTTTTCTCCTTTTGTTTTTGCCTTAAAGCTAAAATTTCATAGCTGTTTTCATAATACTTAATACGCTTGTACATATGTATTTTCCAAAATATGTCTAATTCTGATTTCATCCATTCACCGTAAGTACAAGTTCTGGCGAAGATATTTCTGCTTCTCCATTTTCAGAAACAAAACTTATTTGTACATATTCACCACGCACATTTGTTTTTATTCTTTGAGTACAATTTGAACCTTTAACATTATACTCTTTTTGTTCAACATCTGTTTTTATCAAAATTTTACTATCATACTTAGACTGAATAAACACTTCTTTAATTTGTTTAAGTTTGTCAGGATACCCTAAATTTGAATTAGGAGAAGTCCAAACACTTTTAACTGAGTTTCCAAACACTTTTCCATCATAAGTAAGTTCACCCATTTTGTTAGAATATTCACCATAAAAACAAGCAACCAATTTAGAAACATTTCCTTCATCTAAGCTTATGATTTTATTTATGTCCACACCTCTCATTATATTTAATTCACCAGATTTTAAATCATATTCAATTAAAGCATTGTTTTTGTAATCATCGTTTACTTCACAACCTATTTGGACATTATCATCAAAATTTAATCTGCAAGCCAAATAATATTTTCCATTATGAAAAGTTGCAGACGCAAATTCATTTTCTACATCTTTAAATAAACTATCAATTCCTAAATTTAATTTTGTTGTGGAATATCCCCCAAAATAATGTAAACCATCTTTTGCTAAAAACATAATTCTATCTTCACAAGCACAAACTGTTCCACCATAAATTTTTACACTTGAAACGAAAAGTTGACTAACACTAAAATCTTCTAAAGATCCATAAGCTGAAACTCTTGCAACTCCATAATCTCTAAAAACATAAACATAGTCATTAAAAGAAACTAATGCACACATACTTCCACGCTCATCTACCATTTGAATAAATCCTGCATTATCAAGATTATAATCCCAAGAAGTTGGATCCATATTAGCACTAAACACAAGTGTATTTCTTTCTCCTTCAGTTATGGCAAACAATCTTTCATAATGAATACAGACAGAAACTAATTTAGGTGCTTCTTCATATGTCTCCGTTAAATGATTTTGGGTGAAAACAACCATTGGATCTGTTGGTGAAGAAAAAATCATACAGTCTTCTCCGTTAAGTCTATAATTTATGGCAACAGGTACACTTGTAAATAAGTCTATGTTTGTAACTTTGAAAGATTCAACAACATAGTGAAACACATCAAAATAACAAAGGTCACCGTCTGTTGTTGTGTACATAATTTTATGTCGTCTTTCTCCAACAAGATTGTCATAATATCTAAAATGCCATAAATTTGATATATCTTTACCTTGATAAATCTGAATTACTCTATCACCTAATTCTGGATATTCGTTTGGAAGCGTCAACTCTTTAAATCCCATACCGGTTTTTAAAGCTCCATCTTTAATGGAATAGTTATACACAAGTTTAGCTTGTTTATGTGGCAACAAATTGTCATCTGTTTCAGTGTTCATTCCAGACGCAAAACTTGTATACGAAATTTTATATTTTTTTACTGATTTTGTCTTTATTTTGTTTCCATAAAACACTTAAATCCACCTCCTAGCAGGAAGTCGAATTTCACTTTTTTTAGAGTAAGCTTCTTTCAAACCAGAATAAAACCTTGTTTCCCAAACTTCTGCATCATCATATAGCCCAGAAATCAAACTAAACTCCATTGCAATACCGTAAGCTAAAACTCTTTCAGACAACTTTCCACCAAACATAAAAACATCATCATCAAAATCTAACTCCTCAGGCAAATAGTTGTATGTCAAACTTGCATTTTTTACATTTGCGTGTATTCCATCTTCTTCAACTGTATAACTTATATTTTTACCATTTGAAACTAATTTTCTTACTTCAACAATGTTTTTAGATATTTGGGAATATGGTAAAACATCATTTTCAAAAACAACTTTTTCTGTTTTTAACAATGGAATATATGAAGTTGCAATTTCATTATAAATAAGATTAAAACATTTTTTTAAGTGCTTAATTTCTTTATCTTCTAATTCAGGTAAAACACTTTCATTTCCAAATGGAACATATTTTAAAAGCTCTTCTTTATCTAAAAACAAAAGTGCAAGTTCAATAATTTCTTTAACCTTCATAAACTCCTCTCTTTTTATTTTCTTCGTCCAGCTCTTTTAATAATCTATCTCGATTTTCCACACGAGTTTGATTTACAAAGTTTACCGTACGAGCATCTAACTCATCAAAAGGAACAGTCAGACAATATGTGTCTGACTGCGCTTTATGATGAATTTCATATTTTTGTTTTTTTGTGTTGTAAAGAATAAAATAATTGAAATCCACTTCTTTTAACCTTTCTCCGATGAAATATACATCATTTTTAATTTCAATTAGCATTTTTTCTCCTTACATAAAGCAAGGAAGTGCTGGCAAAAGCCAGCAAGCAACCTTGCTTTAAAATTTTCTACGAAAATTTTACTTCCTTGCGATTACTCACCAGCAGTAGTGTGAGCTTCTTGAATTGCTGTAACAATATCACTAAAAGGACTTGAAACAGTTGCAGATATGTTTGTGATTTTAGCTTGACCATTTGGTCTGTCACAAATAAGATCAGCATACTTAACCAAAGTTGCTGAATATGTTGGATATCCTGCATTTTGTTTAAGAACTTTTCCATCATCACCTTCAAGCCATTTCCAATCACAAAGTTGATGAAGAGTGAAGTCATTAGTATTTAATAAATACATTGTACCATCTTCAACAAATCTATCAGCAACAACAGGAATTCCATTATAAGTGATTGCTTTGTA
>CALVZZ010000021.1 GCA_944372715.1 uncultured Clostridia bacterium
TAAATAAAGAACTTCAAGACAATAACAAAAAATTGAAGAACATTTTAACTGCTCTTGAAAATGGAATTTTTAACGACACAACAAACGATAGAATGAAAGAACTTGAAATAAGAATACGAGAAATAAAAGAAAAAATTGCTAGCAGGCAAATGCTAACAATTAAACCATTAAGTGAAGAACTTGTATATGAATATTTGAAATCTTTTAAAGATTTGGATTATTCTCTTGAAAATGCAAAACAAAGACTGATTGATATGTTTGTAAATAGAATTGTTTTATATGATGACCATTGTGAAATCTACTTTAATATAACTAGTGATAAAAGTAAACAATTAAAGTTAAGTGAAAAACCAGATATATCACAAGAAATTGAATACATAGAAAATAAAAAGGAGCAATCTTCCCCTAAGGGTTCGGATTGCTCACAATTGGCGGAGAGTTAGGGATTCGAACCCCAGGTAGCTTTCACTACAACGGTTTTCAAGACCGCCGCTTTCGACCGCTCAGCCAACTCTCCATATTTGACTCGCTTAGTTTATCAAATATTATTTACATTGTCAATCATTTTTATTAATTTCTTATAAAGAAAATTGTTTGCATTAAGGCTTTTTAAAATTAAAATTGATTATTGTTTTTATATTTAATACATAAGATTTTTAATTTTCTTACATTATATTTTATTTTTTTGGTCTGAGTGAGAAGATTTGAACTTCCGACCTCTTGAACCCCATTCAAGCGCGCTACCAAACTGCGCCACACCCAGATATTATTCACTTTTGTATTTTATATTATTATTCTTTTTATGTCAAGTTTGTTAATTTAAAAAAGCTTTTAGATTAAATTCTAAAAGCTTTTGTTTTATAACTTTCCTTGTTCTGCAAGTATTTTTGCCCTTTCTCTCATTCTCATATTGTGATCAAGAATTATTTTTCTAATTCTTATGCTTTTTGGTGTTACTTCTAGATATTCATCAAAGTTTAAAAAGTCTAAACTTTCTTCCAAACTCATTTGTATTGGTGGTATAAGCTTTAATGCATCATCAGAACCCGAACTTCTACAATTTGATAAATGTTTTTTCTTACATACATTGATTACTAAATCATCGCCTTTAGGATTTCTTCCCACAACCATACCTGCATATACAGGTGTGCCAGGAGTGATAAACAAATCTCCACGCTCCTGAGTATAGAATAGTCCATATGTTACAGCTTCACCTGTTTCGTGAGCTATTAATGAGCCATATTCTCTGCTTGCAATTTCCCCCTTATATGGTTCGTAATCATAAAACACAGAACTCATTATTCCTTCGCCTTTTGTATCTGTTAAAAGTTGAGATTTAAAGCCAAAAAGTGCTCTTTCTGGAATGTAAAATTCCATTTTCATACGGTTGCCTTTTGGTGACATACTAATTAAATCGCCTTTTCTTGTTCCAATTTTGTTCATAATTGTTCCAACATATTCTTCAGGAACATCAATAATGAGTCTATCTATTGGTTCGCATTTTTTTCCATCAATCTCTTTGTACCTAACTCTTGGTTGACTAACTTGGAATTCATAACCATCTCGGCGCATATTTTCTATTAATATAGATAGGTGCATTTCTCCACGACCACAAACAGTGAATGCTTCTGTTGATGATGTTTCTGATACTTTTAAAGATAAGTCTTTGTCTGCTTCTTTAAAAAGTCTATCTCTCAAATGACGGCTTGTAACAAATTTGCCTTCTTTTCCAGCAAAAGGACTATTATTAACAAGAAAGGTCATTTCAACACTTGGTTCTGCAATTTTTACAAATTCTAGTGGATTAGGGTAGTTGATATCGCAAAGGGTGTCACCAATCATAATGTCTTCTACACCTGCAACGCAGACGATGTCGCCAATTGTAGCACTTTCTGTTGGCACTCTTTTTAATCCTTCATAAGTAAACAAGGAAACAATTTTGCTTTTTATCATTTTATCGGGATTGTGGTAATTGCAAACAATAATTGGATCATTAATCTTCATTTTACCAGCTTCAATTTTCCCAACAGCTAGTTTTCCAACATAGTCATTATGTTCGGCAGAAGAAATTAGCATTCTAAGTGGACTGTCTGGATTTCCTTCTGGCGCTGGAATGTTTTTAATTATAGATTCAAATAGTGGCTTAAAATCTGAACCTTTCACTTGTGGGTCTAGCGAAGCGATGCCTTCTCTAGCAGAGCAGTAAACGAAAGGAGCATCTAGTTGTTCGTCTGTGGCATCAAGATCCATTAATAGTTCTAAAACTTCATCTTGGACTTCGTTAATTCTAGCATCTGGTCTATCAATTTTATTTACAACAACTATCACTTTTAATTTTAACTCTAATGCTTTTTCCAAAACAAATCTGGTTTGGGGCATTGGCCCTTCATAGGCATCAACAACCAACAACACTCCATCTACCATTTTTAAAACTCTTTCAACTTCTCCACCAAAATCTGCGTGTCCAGGTGTGTCTATTACATTGATTTTTATTCCGTTATAAGAACAACTTGCATTTTTAGACAGTATTGTTATACCACGCTCCTTTTCCAGAGCGTTTGAATCCATAACTCTATCTTCAACAACTTGATTTTCCCTAAAAACATTTCCTTGCTTTAACATTTCATTAACAATACTTGTCTTGCCGTGGTCAACGTGGGCAATTATTGCTATATTTCTTATTTTTTCGTTAATCATATAAACCTCACGAAATAGTATTATATCACTATAATGAGGTAAATTTCAAGGATAGAAATTAACTTTTTGACAAAAAATTTAAAAAACCTAAAAAAATGCTATAACAAACAGAATTTTTATAATCTTCCGTAATTAATAGTCTTTCTTCATCGGGATTAGATAAAAATCCACATTCTATTATTACGCTTGGGATATTAGAGCAGTTTAATATGTAATAGTCTCCTGTTTGTGGAGTTGTTTTTGCCAAAGGTAAATTTTTTAAAAATATTTCTTGAATACTTGTTGCTAAACTTTGAGATGATACATCATTTTTTTTATAAAAAACCTGTGCACCCCTTGAACTTTTTAAAGGAAAACTATTCATATGTAATGATAAAACAACATTTGGTTTGCTTTGCAAAATAATATTTTTTCTTTTTTCCATATCAGATTTTTTCTTGTTTTTGCTTGTAATATCGTAAAGTCCATCTAGAGTTGTTCTGGTCATTCTCACTTTAAAATTAAATTTTTCAAAAATACTTTTTAATGTTTTAGCATAATCTAAATTTAAAAAGTTTTCATCTTTACCTGTGGTTTTTCCAACGGAGCCACCATCAATACCTCCTTGACCTGCGTCAATTAAAATAGTATAGTCAAGTTTTGGTATTGATGTTTTTATTGTTGTAAATGATATTATACTAGAAATGATTATTATAACAATTAACAAAATTATAATTGTTCTTTTTTTTAATACTAAAGTTTGCATATTTTATTTTATTAACATATTTTATAATGTATGATAAACCTTAATTAAAATATGTTTTTTGTTTGACTTTATATAAGCTTTTGTGATATTAAAACTATGTTGTTAAAAATAATCAACAAAAAGGGGGGAATAATGAAAAAAGGTTTAAAAAATTTAGCTTGGGGGTTGGCAATCTTGCCACTAGGATTGCTTACAGCTTGTGGAGATCAATTAAGTTTTAATTCTGGTATTAATGTAAACAGTGCAGGAGCATACAAGGTTTCTGCTGCAGACGAGTTTACAGAATACACAAATTCTGTTCAAGAAGAAAATATGTCATTTTCAGGCTATAAAATGATTTATAATATTGCACTTGAAGATGGAGATGGTGCTTTGGGAGAAATAAAGGTGAATGCAATTTTGGTTGCAAATCAGGAAAAAACATCTTATCAAGGAGCTATAAAATTTGAAGCTACTGCTGAAGGTGAATATATGAATATGAAAATGTATTTACCAGAAACTGATTCAGAACATATTTATGTTGATATAAAATCTAGTGGTTCAACGGAAATAAATGGACAAATGAAAATCCCAT
This sequence comes from uncultured Clostridia bacterium, assembly GCA_944372715.1. Classification (GTDB taxonomy): domain Bacteria; phylum Bacillota; class Clostridia; order Christensenellales; family UBA1242; genus Caccopulliclostridium. Next base: position 4,017 of record CALVZZ010000021.1, read on the forward strand.
ATGATTTGACTGGAGGTGATTACGGACCGGTAGAACAAGCATTGTCTATGGCAAGTGTTGATGTAAGCCTATTGTTTGAAGAAATAGCAACAGCTTCTGATGTTTCTTATGAAAAAGCGGAAAGTGGAAATAAAGTTAATTATAAAGTTAGTGATTTAGAAGATTCTACATATTATATTTGCTTTGAAAATGGTGTTCTTCAAGGAGTTTTGTGTGAAGCAAATAACCTTTATATTTCTATTGAAAGATTTGAAGGAAATGTAGACTATCCAAATTTTAGTAATTATAAAGAATCGACAGAAGGTTTGATATAAAAAGAGCTCATTAAGAGCTCTTTTTTATTTGTCCATATCTAAATCTACATATCTTATATTGTTCATTTTGTCCGTAAGTTCCTTATCAAGGATTAAATCTGTATTATGTTGTTTAATAAACTTTTTTAAATTTCCCTTGCCAATAACAGTTAAAGCTTTTAACATTTCAAAGTTTTCTGGTTCAACATAAACAACTAATTTTAAGTCATTTTCTTTTATTATATAATCAATGCTGTATTTTTTGTTTGGTGTATTTTTTAAATTATAAATAACATTTACAAGATAAAAATCACCATATTTTAAAGAATGGTAATATCTTCTATAAAAACCTAGTTTGGAATAAATATGTTTTAATTATATTTCTCCAAAAAAATTTATTATTTTT
>CALVZZ010000022.1 GCA_944372715.1 uncultured Clostridia bacterium
ATTGTTAAAATTATTGAAGCAGGAAAAGAGGTGGCTCAAAGTGCTAAAAATACGCCCAAAAGCCAAGAAAATAAGGGCATATTTTGACGCACGCCTGTGTATCGCTGACGCACTTTGCGCCACCTATGTTTAGCCGAGAAGTGGGAAACCCACTTTTCGTCAAAGCACGACTGTTAGCGGTAAGAAATTTTAAATTTATAAAATTTCTTTACCTTTAAGTCGGCTTTTCCTCTCCCCAAAAAGTTACTTGCTAAACTTTTTGGGGACCTCACTTAAAACAAGAAGAAATGAAATCTTTAAACAAAAAATTATTTAACTCATTGCCTCTCTAATTGTGATGAGGAGAATAATTATGGATGAACAAAATCCAAACAATATAATTGTAATTGACAGAATTTCAAAGAAGGTGTTGAATGAGTCAAATATAGAGATTGACGAAGAGGCATACGCCGAGGCGGTTTCACAGTTGGTGGAGAAATTATTGATAGGTTTAAGACAGAAGAGAGATTTAAAGAAACTAACCCCAAGGAGTGTGTTTTCATATCAAAAGCCAAAGAAAAAATAAACTAAAAAACTTTCAGGTTTGTGCTGGACTTATGAAAAAGTTTGTGGTATGTGTTTGTGATGAAGGATACTCAAAAATAAAGTATTTGATAATAGGAGTGGAAATGAAGAAAATTGTAATTTATGCTAGATATTCTAGTGACAGGCAAACGGAGCAGTCAATCGAAGGGCAACTTCGAGTGTGTCACGAGTATGCAGAGCGCAATGATTATGTGGTTGTTCATGAGTATATCGACGGGGCGCTTTCTGGGACGACTGACAGCAGACCTGCCTTTTTGCAGATGGTTGAGGACAGCAAGAAGAAAGAGTTTGAGTATGTGCTGGTGTATCAACTTGACAGGTTTGCTAGGAACAGGTATGACAGTGCGAACTACAAAATGAAACTTAAGAAAAATGGGGTGCGAGTGCTGTCGGCAAGAGAAAATATTTCCGATGACGCCAGCGGAATTTTAATGGAAAGCGTGCTTGAAGGTATGGCAGAATATTATTCTGCCGAGCTCAGCCAAAAGGTCAAACGTGGGGTTCGTGAAAGTTTGATTAAGGGCTATTACACAGGTGGGCAGGTTACCTATGGTTACAAAGTTGAAGACAAGCGCTGGAAAATTGATGAAGAGCATGCACAATTTGTTCGACAGGCGTTTAATGAATATTCAGTGGGTGAGAAGGCGACCGAAATTGCAGACCACTTAAACGCACAAGGCTCAAGAACGTCAACTGGTAAAAAGTGGACCGGCAATGCGATTTCCAAGATGCTACACAACCAAGATATATGGGGATAGAAAAGTTTGGCGGTGAGATTTTTACCGATGTAATTCCTCCGATAGTTGAAGAAAAGTTGTGGCAAGTGGTGAATGGCATGATGAAGCAATATCGCAGGAACTACAAAAAGGACAAATATGACCCATACTTTTTGACGGGCAAAATCTTCTGTGGTTACTGCGGTGAAAGTGTGATTGCCGAGGCTGGTTCCAGCCATTTGGGAACAAGATATAAATACTACAAGTGTCGCACGAAAAAGGTTAAGGGTAAGTCGTGTTTGCTTAGAAACTACCGCAAGCATGAACTTGAACAACTCATCATTGATAAAACTAAAAAATACATTTTAACTCCAAGCAAAATTGAAGAGATTGCTCATATGGTTGTGGACAGATATAACTCCGAGATTTCAAACAATGTTGTGCTTAAATGCCTTGAAAAGGAACTTAGGCAGATAAACAATAAAATAGATAGTCTTGTGAAGAATATGGAACAGGGCATAGTTTCGCTTACCCTTCGTGAAACGCTTTACAAACTTGAAAATGACAGGGCGGACATTCAACTTAAAATAGCCGAAGAAAAGAGCAAGTTTGATAAGCCACTAAACTTTGAAGATGTCAGAAATTTTATATCACTGTTTGCCAGCAAAGATTATGACGACGTGTTTGAACGCAATGAGTTTTTCAATCGATTTATTAAAAAGGTGCTTTTATTCAACGATAAAATTATTGTGATTATGAGAGGTGGCAAAGGTGCTGAGAATGAACTTGCCATAAACAATGACGAACTTTACGAAAAAAGAATTTTAGAAAAATTTGAAAAAAAAGAAATAAGTGAAAATAATTTTGATAACAAAAATGGGGGTTCTGAAAATTCAAACTCCCATTTGCATAAAAATGATGAAATTTTAAAAGAAAAAGAGGCTGAATTAGAGCTTTTCGTCCATCAGCCTCCTCGTGGCGGGAAGACCGATAACCAATTCTAACAATAAAATTTTTATAGGGGTTAAATGGATCAAAATAATTTTTTTGTTTAAATACTAGATATATCTCTCAATTAGTTCATATTGGAAATGATTTAAATTTTCTATATTTTTGTTAAAAACTATTTCAGTTTCGTCAATTTTATCAATGCATTTTTTTAACCATTCAATATCCTCAAAACTGAAACCGTATTTTAACAACCATATTTCACACTCATCATCTGTTCCATATTTTACATAATTTGACATTCTTAAAGCTAATTCGTTATGTGTTCTATTATAATATTGAATAAAAATTGCATAATAAACATCACTTAATTTAAAACCTATTAATTTATCTAAAAAATCATATGTATCATAAACGACCCTATCGTAATCAACCATTTCTACAGGAAGATTTCCAAATAAGCTGTATCTTTTTAAATTTTTGTTTGGTAATTCATTATATCCAGTAAAATAATCTGCAGTTAGATAATGCAAAGTTCTTTCATAAATTTTTTTTACCAATATATCTTTTTCAGTTCTAATTTTTTTTATTAACTCATTTCTTGTTTTCTTTTTAGTAGCTTGTGCATATCGTATATTGCATATAGTCTTAAAGGTTTTATTATTTATTTGCCATATTATTATTCTAATAGCTGTTTTTAGAACATCGTTCTCTGCCGGCGATAAAGGTCTGTTTAAATAATATTCATATAATTTAGTAAATCCATTATATAAATTGGGTTGATTTCTTGTGTCATTACTTATATTTTCATCAGTAATTATTTTATTGTCTATAAAAATGTTTGATAGAATATATTCAATTATTAAATTTAAATTACTATTGTTAAGACGTTCAACTTCTTTGTTTGTAAGATTATACTCATCTGAAAAGGTACCTTCTTTAATAGCCTTTTTAAATTCACGATAATCATCATTTAATATTTCTTTATCTAAATTTGAGATTGTATCGAGTTCGTCTGATTTTCCTAAAACTGTTCGTAATTGGCTCATATTTGAGTGCTTTACAATAACATATCCAAAATCAAATTGTTTTTTATTTGTTGATCTTCCGGCTCTTCCTATCAAATTTTTAATGGCAAGTGGTTCACTCTCCTTAAATGTATTTATATACACAATTTCAAATGGCATATTAATACCTTGTTCTAATGTAGATGTAGCAAAACAAATTCGACAATACCCTAAATTTGTAAATTTTTCTATAAGCTGTCGAGCTCTAAGGGGCATAGATCCGTGATGAACAACAATTCCACGATACAACATTTCAATCATTAGAGAAGGGTATTCATCACTGGTCCCATTGGTTGCTCCTATATATTTTTTTATTTCTTCAATTATATCAATGGCATCCTCATCTTCTATTTTATTACACAATTTTATATATTTTGCAAATTCACTAAATACCTCTTTGTTGTAAATGCTGGATTTCGTTGTATAGACAAGGATAGAGCCTTTATTTAATAACACTTTCTGTATGATGTCTTCATCACTTAATATTTTTATATGCCCCATTATATCCTTATCTATACCAAAATAATAAAAAGAATTATCATTATGTGCAATAAAAACTTGCCCAACATTGCGTTGTTCATATTTGGTTGCTTCTGAAGATTCAGCTATAAGATTGTTTTTTTGAATTTGTGCTACAGGATTATTAATAAATGGATGTGCAAATACTATTTTTGAATCTGGAAAACTTTTGTTTATTCTTCTAACTATACTATCAAAATATATACCCCTGCTTGACTCTTCGTTACCAATTTGAGCTTCATCAAAAAGAAAAAGTTCTACATTAAAAGAATCTTTTTGTTTAAATATTTCTCTGCATCTTTCAGGGGTTACGATAAAAATTGAACGCGAAGCTTTTTTTGTATTTATTTTTTCTATAAATGTTAAAACATTTACAGTTTTATCGTTTATTAAACTACATATTTTTTCATAGTATTCATTTATTAATGCTCTTGAAGGAACAATAACAACGACATCTTTTACTGCATTAGTCAGAAGATATCTAAACGTAAATGATTTACCTGTACTGGTAGGCGCTGAAAAACTAAAAATTTGATAATTCTTGATTTTATTAAGAATATCGGCTTGCAACGGGGTATAATTATCTCCATATATATCAAATATGTATTCATTATATAAATCAAACAGTTTGGCTTTTAATGTTGTGTATTGGGGCTTTTTATAATATATACCCATCATTTCAATTACATCTTGTTCTACTTCTTTAAATTTTTCAGGTTGAAATATTTTCAAGTAAGATAATATTTCCATTGTACTTATGTCCGTCGGTCCTTTTTCATATAATTTGTCTAAAGCATATTGTATAATTTCATCAACATTTTGGTCTGTTGTTATTTTTCGTATTACTTCATTTATCATACATTCACCGCAACAATAACTATTTCTTCATAATTTAATAATTTTTTAAAGTTTTCATTCTTTTTAATGTTTTTAACTAATATGTCTGTGGATTGTTGTTTAGAAGAAAAAGCAACTGCATATCCCTTTATGTTTTGTGTTACTTTTTCTAATGCTTCTTCGTTGCAAAAATCATCAAGCAATTTTAAATCGGCAATATCCTTTTTCTTGGCTATAAAACTATTGATTTGTGACAAACTAGACCCATAAGCATTTTGATTTGTTAAATATTTTGCTTCTCCAAAAATAATGGTATTTAAATCATTTACTGTGTGGAAATCGAAACCGGGGTTACCCTTTTTCTTTCTTCCTAACAATTCTGCTAAAGGTATATCTAAATATTTTAACTCATTAATAATACTTTCTCTAGCAAGCTCTGAAACAACATATTCACCAGTATCTTTTGTTATATCATTATTTATATTTTTTTTAAGGCTATCGGTTAGTTCTTTAGCTGTTCCTTCAGCCTTTGCCAAAAAACCTTCTCTAACATAATTTTTATCAAATTTATAAATCCAAGAGAAATTATTTAATTCTTTAATAATGTTTAAAATAGTTATATTTAAATCTTCTGGATCGACACGAATAAAAGTGATACGTTCATGGTTATCTATAGGTATTTTTAAGTTATCTATTATTTTCATAAGTACCTCTTATAACATTATAACATATATTTTTAGTATTTGTATATGTTTATAATAAAAAAAGAAGGATGTTTTCAATCCTTCTCCTTTTGTTTTATTGATTGTTTTGCAAATGTGTATAGATAGTATTTGCTGATAGGTTTGAAAAGTTGCCATTTGTTTCGGCAAAGGTTTTTAAATCATGAGCAAGAAGAAAAGATATTTTTTCTATCTGCTTTGAGTTCAAATTTGCTTTGCCTAATTTTAGTTCGTGTGAATTAAAATCAAAAACAGCAGTATTTTCATCTATATCTTTACAATCAATAAAACATTGATTGTTATTCGTTTTTCTCATAATTACTTATCGAAAAATCGAATAACACCGAAAAACACTTGGACTATTTAAAGTCCATAATTATTATAACATTTTTCTTATAACATTGCTATATTTTCGACAAAAAAAGACAAGTGGGTATCCCACTTGGTCTAATAAGGGGAAATGACTCAAAAGTGAAACTTTGGCTTTTTAGGGATGAATCATCAGAAAGGCTTATTATATAAGGCTTCTTCACACCTAAAAAAC
>CALVZZ010000023.1 GCA_944372715.1 uncultured Clostridia bacterium
GGAGATGAAGCTGGAATAAAAAGTGTAACCTTTTTGGTTGAAGGGGAAAATGCTTATGGTTATTTAAAATCTGAAAAGGGTGTTCATAGGCTTGTTAGAATTTCTCCGTTTGATTCAAATGCAAGAAGACATACAAGCTTTGCAAGCTTAGAAGTAATGCCAGAACTTGAGGAAACTCCAGACATAGTTATAAGACCGGAAGATTTAAAAGTGGACACATATAGAAGCAGTGGTGCAGGTGGTCAACACGTAAACAAAACGGAAAGTGCAATAAGAATAACGCATATTCCAACAGGGATTGTGGTAGCTTGTCAAACTGAGCGTTCACAAATACAAAACAGGGAAACAGCAATGAAAATGCTGTACGGAAAATTAGCTGAAAAACAAGAACAAGAAGAACTTGAAAAATTGAATTCCATAAGAGGTGCAATAAAAAAAATAGAATGGGGAAGTCAGATTCGTTCTTATGTCTTTCATCCATATAATCTTGTTAAAGATCACAGAACAGATTATGAAACATCAAATATTCAAGCTGTGATGGACGGCGACATTCAACCTTTTATTACGGAGTATTTAAAAAAGATAAATTCTTAGCTTTATTTAATAGTACAAAAAGTGCAGTATGCACTTTTTTTATGTGTATAGTAATTAGATTTACAAATATAATAATAATATGGAAGTAAAAATAGTAGATACACATAACGATTATTTAACAAAGGGAGTAAATGAAAATTATTTAGAAGAAAGAGAACAATTTTTATCTGTCCTTTGTTCTCCTGTTTGGACAACAGAAATAGCTAATCCTATTGAAAAAATAAAAAAATCTAAGGAGTTTTTATGTAGTAAAAATTTATCTACAGCTTTAAAACTATGTATAGAAGACTGCTGGTTTATAAATGAAAACAACTTAGACGAAATTTTAAAATTAAAACCATTTTATGCAGGATTAACTTGGAATAAAACTAATTCTTTGGCTGGTGGTTGTTTTGATATAGGTGGAATAACTCAATTTGGTGAGTTTGTAATCAGGGAGTTTGAAAATAAAGGAATTATAGTAGACACAGCTCACCAAAACAGACAAACTTTTTTTGAATTTGCAAAAATCACAACAAAACCACTATTCAATTCTCATAGTGCAGTAGATTTTTTATGTCCAACATCTAGAAACTTAAATGACGAACAACTAAAAATTTTTAAAGATACGCAAGGTTTTATAGGAGTTTATTTTGTTGGAAAGTTTTTATCAAACGGTAAAGTAACCAGTGAAACTGTGGCTAACCATATAGATTATATTGTAGATAAATGTGGTATAGATTGCGTAGGTTTTGGAACAGATTTTAATGGTACTGATGATTTGCCACAAGATATTAATGATTATAGCGATGTTGAAAATGTGCTTATGAATTTAAAGGCTAGGGGATATGATGACATATCTTTAAATAAAATAAGATTTAATAATTTTTATAATTATTTAACCAAAATATAAATTAAAACAAAAAATAGGGTTGACAAGGGTCAGCCCTTATGTTATTTTTTAATAAAAGGAGGAATAATGCGAAATGAATATGGTCGAATTTTTTAATAATAAATATAGGATATTTTCGCATTGTGCCGAAATTGTTTTTTAACATAAAGCCCATGCGAAAGATAGCATGGGTTTTTTATGCAAAAAATGTTATAAAAAATATAATTATTTTTAAATTTTAATATAACCCATGTTGACAAATTATTTAATAAAATAAAAAATTATCAAAGGGGTTTTTATGAAAAAAACAAAAAATTTAATCAATAAAAATAATGCGGGTTTAAAACCTTATATAGATAGATACAAAATTCAAATTGTTTTGTATATATTAATTTATGCAACAGCATCAGCATGCGATATTTTGCAAACAATTATTTTTGCAAATATTATAGAAAAAATAACATTGGCTTTATATTTACAAGCGGTTTATGCTTGTTTGCTTGTTTTAGGTGTAATTATTATTAAAAGGCTTGGCTGGTATCTATCTAACAGAATTTATTATAAATATACTAACAAAATCATGGCAGAGTTAAATTTTGATTTAGCAAAGCAGGCTTTTAAACTTAATTCTAAAACATATTCAAATAATGATATAGGAACTTTTGTACAAAGAATAGTTTCAGACCCGGAAAGAATTGTTACAAATCTTTCAGATGTGATTATAACTTTAATGGATATGATTTCTGCATTGGTAATAATAATTTATATAACTACAATTAATATTTATATATCATTAATATTGATAGGTTTAATTATTATCTGCGGGCTTTTAGAAATTAAGCGTGTTAAAGTTTTTAAAAAGAATAGGGTAGATACAAGAAAGAAAAATGATAAAATTAATTCTTTGACTACGGAAATTGTAAGAAGTGAAAAGGATATTAAAAGTTTAGGGCTTGAAAGTAAACTAGAAGAAGTATCTAAGGAAAATTACGATTTATATAAACAATCTACCTATAAATTAAATATGACAGACTGTAATTTTTGGAGTTTAAGAAATATAATAATAGAAATTGTAACCATTGGTGTTTTAATACTAGGCATATATTTCATGGACAAAGGTTTAATGACATTATCTGCTTTTATGATAGTATATTCCAATAAAGGATATATCTACGATTTAGTTTGGTCTGCTGGGAATATGAGTAGTAAATTTGCTGAAATAAAAGTTTGTAAAGATAGAATGTTTGCACTATTTGATGATAGTAGATTTGCCACAGAGCATTTTGGAAATGTTCATTTAGATAAAATAAAAGGCGAAATAGAATTTAAAGATGTAAGTTATGCTTTTGTTGAATATGAAACAGAAGATAGTGATAAAAAAGATAGAAAAAGAAAGAAGAATAATAAAGATGAGAAAAAAATAATTTCTACTAATCAAATTTTTAATGGACTAAATTTTAAAATAAAACCTAATTCAACTGTTGCGTTTGTAGGAAGATCTGGAAGTGGTAAATCTACAATTTTAAACTTGATGTCTAAAATGTATGAAGTTGATAGCGGAGAAATTTTAATTGATGGTGTAAATATAAATGATTTAGACAAAGAGACATTAAGAACAGGAATATCTTTGGTAAATCAATTTCCATACATATTTGATATGACAATAAAGGAAAATTTAAGTTTGGCAAAGGCAACTGCGACCGAAGACGAAATGATAGAATGCTTAAAGAAAGCAAGTTTATGGGATTTTGTTTCTGGATTATCAAAGGGGATTGACACCAGAGTTGGTGAAGGTGGAATAAAACTTTCAGGCGGACAAAAACAAAGACTTGCCATAGCAAGAGCACTTCTTAGAAATTCATCAATAATAATTTTTGATGAAAGTACATCTAGTCTTGATAATTTTGCACAAGAAGATATAAAAAGAAGTATAGATGCATTAAAAGGCGAAAGCACTATAATAATAGTGGCACATAGATTGTCCACTATAAAAAATTCTGATGTAATTTACTTTTTAGACCAAGGAAAAGTTTTAGATGTTGGAACTTTTGAAGAATTATTTGAAAGGAATGAGTTATTTAGAAGTATGTTTGTTGCAGAAAATTTAACATAATGAATAAAAGGAAATTTTTTACACACCATATAAGTGGGAGGTAAAAA
>CALVZZ010000024.1 GCA_944372715.1 uncultured Clostridia bacterium
ATACCAAAATATTCATAGTCTATTGCAACAGGAATTTTGTACTTATTAATAAGAATCAAAATAAAATCTAACCACCAAAAAATAAACATAATAGCAGTTGGTAAAAAGAAAAAAGTTTCATAAAACTCAGAATAATCAATATAATTTTCCAATAATATACAAACACTTGCAACTAATGTAACAAAAAGAGAAAATGCACCCTTTAAATATCTTCCCAAATAAAAATTATGAATTCCTAAAAATCCTAAAAAACCACAAAGTAAAAGCGCTTTATATTTTTTTACATCAGGGGGCCATTTGTCGACTTTTAAAACCTTTTCTTTTTCTCTTTTTACAACGGCAATTTTACCTGCTCTGTTTGTGACATAATTTAACTTTTCAAAAACAAGCCCACATTCAGAACATTTTTTCTGATTTTTAAAATTCTTTTCCTTACACCTTGGACAAGTAATCATAAAAGAGTCTTTTCTTTTCATATTATGAGAATAGTTGCAATTATAATTTTTGTCAAGTATACACAAATAATTTTTTTTGCGTAGTATGAAATGGAGGATAATATGAATTACGAATATTATAACCCATTTACATCTCCAAGAAGAAATTGCTGTGGTAATAACCCCAATTTTTTACCTTGCAATCAATTTCCACATAACAATTTTCCTAATAACATAGGTTGCAATCCTTGTGATAATCAATTTTTATGCGATAATCAACAGCCAATTTTTTGCAACAGACCAAATTCCTGTAACAACAATTTTATTTGGTTATTAAGTGGAATTATGATTGGAAAACTTTTAGACGATTGCTAATTTTTGGAGAAAAAATCTCACAAGTTTTTGTGAGATTTTTTATATTTTTTTATCAAATATATTTGACATCATTAATGTTTTTATATCTGGTGGCAAATTTCTTATTTGTTCACTTAAAGTTTCACCCGGCATAACCATATTGGAAAGTTGTGGGAAGTGTAAAAACTCATCTAAATCATCTTCATCTTCAATTTCTTCCCTGTCCCAAGATGGAATATATTTTCCATTCTGTTTTTCAATTGTACTTTCAACTTCTGTTTCCTGTGCTTCTTCTAGCTTATCAACCAAAACAGGTTCTTCTGCACCTTTTTCTTCTTCAACAACATCTGCATCTTTTACAATTGGTCTAAATTCAGGTTCTTTATTGCCAATGATAAGCTTTTCACTATTTTTTTCAGGTTTAACTTTTTCTTTTTTTACTTTAACTTTATCTTTTTTAAATCCTTTGAAAAATTTAAATATATAAGCTAATAACAAAGCAACAAGCAAACCTAAAATTACATATAAAAGAATTATCATTCGTCTAATAATCCCCCACTTGGTTTTTTGTTTTTAGTATCCTTTCCAGCAATAGAGTTTCTCATTGCAGTATCAGAATTTAAGTTTTGTAATTTATAATAGTCCATAACACCAAACTTGCCTTCTTTAATTGCTGTTGCCATTGCCTTAGGAACCTCTGCCTCGGCAGATAAAACCAATGCTTTCATCTCTTGAGTTTTAGCTCTCATTTCCATTTCATTTGCAGCAGCCATAGCTCTACGCTCTTCTGCTTTTGCCTGAGCAACAATTTTGTCTGCTTCAGCTTGATCAGACATAAGTTGAGCACCAATATTTTTGCCAATATCAATATCTGCAATATCAATGGAAAGAATTTCATAAGCTGTTCCTGAATCTAAACCTTTTGATAATACAGTTTTAGAAATCAAATCTGGATTTTCAAGTACGACATAATGAGTTTCTGCCGAACCTACTGTTGTTACAATACCTTCACCAACACGAGCTATTATTGTTTCTTCTCCAGCACCACCAACAAGTTTTTGAATGTTAGCTCTAACTGTAATTCTTGTTTTTACTTTAAGTTCAATACCATTTTTAGCAATAGCAGAAATCCAATCTGTTTCAATAACTTTTGGAGTAACGCTTTGCTTTACAGCAACGCCAACATCACGACCAGCAAGATCAATTGCTTTCGCAGCTTCAATATCAAGAACAATTTTAGCACTATGAGCAGATATTAAAGCATTAATAACTTTTTGAACATCTCCCCCTGCCATTTGATGAGTTTCTAAATCCACAATTTCTATTTTAATTCCAGCTTTTCTTGCCTGTATGTAAGCATCAACAATTTCGTGAACCTTTAACCTTCTAACTTTCATACCAATCAATCTAAGCATAGAAACGTGAGCACCTGAAACAAGAGCAATAAACCAAGTTTTAATTGGAAGCAAACATACAATCACAACAAGCAAAAGTGCAAATACACCAATTAAAACATACCATACAACATTACTAACAAACAATAAATTCATCATTATAAGTCTCCTTCAAATTTTTCCACATAGAGAATATTGTCTTTAATTTTTACAACTCTAACAACACTATTTTTTTCAATTATATTTCCTGTTGAAAGAGCATCCATAATTCTACCTTCAATCTTAATTTTACCAACAGGTCTACATTCATCAACAACAACTCCACGCTTACCAATTAGCTTTACAAAATGTTTATCAACGCCATAATCATAAGGAACAGCAGGTTTGTTTTCTACAAGTGGAGTTGACCCTAAAACACCGTGTTTTGCTGAAAAAACGAAAATTAAGAATAGCAAAACTGTAGCAAAAGTCATTATTAACACCAAAAAGAATACTTGCCAAGGTGAGCCTGACAAAACAGCGTGCACAATTATTCCAGCAACTTCACATACAATGCCTAAAATTCCAAAAACACCAAATCCTGGAACAACACCTTCAATAATGCAAAAAACAATACCTAAAACAAGAAGAACAATAACAACCCAATACATTTCTGTAAAAATTTTTGTAAATTCTTCTAAAACCATATCCCCTCCTAATCGACAAAATTATAACATACATTTTTAAAAAAGAAAAGAGTGTTTTAAAAATTAAATAAAAAAGAGTAAGTTAATCTAACTTTACTCTTAAAATATCTCCTTCCTTTAAAGAGAATGGAGTTTTTATCAATAATTGTTCCTGAACTTTTTTTGCGTCTTGTACATCTTCCCCAATCATATTTTTAATTTCTGTAACAGTAAATGTTTTATTAAAGTTGTCATCTGGCGATAATATTTCTAAAATGTCACCCATTTTAAATCTATTACGCTGTTCAACTTTCACCCAACCATCTTTTTCATTTTCAACAACAATTGCAACAAATTCATAAGTTTGTACAGGACTTGAAGATTCATAACACTCTTTGTTATTTTCTCCAAAATAAAATCCTGTGGTAAACCTTCTATGACTTGTTTTTTCTAGTTCTGAAACATCTATCTTTTGACCTAAAAGTGCTCTTTTATAAGCATTGACAACACAAGCAACATAGTATTCAGATTTCATTCTTCCTTCAATTTTAAAAGAACATATACCTGCATTTTCTAACTCTTTTAAATGTTCAAGTAAGCATAAATCTTTACTGTTAAGTATATAAGTTCCCTTTTCATCTTCTTCTATTGGGAATTGTTCGCCTTGCCTAGATTTCTCTGTAATAGTGTACTCCCATCTGCAAGCTTGAACGCAAGCTCCACGATTACTATCTCGTCCTGTAAAATAATTTGAAAGAAGACATCTTCCAGAATAACAAATGCACATAGCACCGTGAATAAAAGATTCAAGTTCAACATTAGGCACAGCCTTTTTTATGCTTTTAATTTCTTCAATACTGAGTTCTCTTGCAAGAACAATTCTTTTAACACCCAAATCAGCAAAAAATTTTGCCGAATAACTATTTGTTACATTTGCCTGAGTACTTATATGAATATCCAAATTAGGTGCAACTTCTCGAATTAACTTTACTATTCCCACATCTGCAACAATGACTGCATCAACTCCAACATTATATAAGTATAGTATATAATCTTTCAAACCCACAAAATCACTTTCGTGAGCTAAAATATTCACCGTTATGTAAACTTTTTTATTTAATGAATGTGCATATTTTACTGCTTTTTCAATTTCATCGTCTTCAAAATTTCCAGCAAAAGCTCTAAGTCCATATTTTTTCCCAGCAAAATAAACAGCATCTGCTCCGAACTTAAATGCCGTTTTCAATTTTAAAAATGTTCCTGCTGGTGCTAATAATTCTACCATATTTTTATTATATCACATAATTTATATTTGTCAAATTACATTTTCTATGAAAAATAATGTTGATTAATAAAAATAAGGAAAAATTTGTAAAAAAATAATTAAAAATAATTTATTTTTATTTTTTTTAAATTAAAAAAAGATTAACATTACATTTTATAAATTTAATGAATTAATTTCATTTCTTCTATTGTAAGCTTCTTGAACAGCAGCTTGATGGCTTTCATCAACCCTTTTTGTTCCGTGTGTCTTACTGTTTAAAAAATGAATACAAGTATGTCCACCTTGCCCATTATCAATCAAAGCATAACCGTGTGGCATACCATTTATTGATCCAGCAACAAATATTCCATTAATTTCTACCCAAACAGGTCTTCGAACCCAACTCCATTCATAATTATAAAGGCTATGAAAGATGTCCACATTTTTTGCATCTATTGGTTCTACATCTGCGTGATTATATCCCCCTGTTCTTTTTACATAATATTGTTTTTTTGTGTTTACATCTATTACTCTAACAGTAACATATTTTTCAAAAAATGTATCCATAACATCAAACCAATCTAAATTGACAACCTTAATATTAGAAGAACCTAATGCAGGAAAATCTTCATCTTCATTTTTATCATTAATATCCTGATTTTGTCCAACAGTTAATGTTGCAGAACTAGAAAAAAATGGATAAGGAAAAGCACTTGCCCAAAAATTAGCAAGAAAAAATGATACTATTAAAAAAAGTGTGAAATACTTATTCATTTCACACTTATTTTGTCTAATTTATTAAAAATTAATCAAAAAAGATAAATATTATTTTAATTTATTATAAATAATCTCGTGTATCTCATCAATTGTTTTTAAATCTCCAAATTCATTTATACAATCAATTTTATCCCAATCATATTTTTCACATATCCACTTTGCAGTGTTGTAAGCATTTATTATATGACTATCATCAGCTTCGTGAATATCTTTTTTCTCTCCGTTTTTATTAATTCCTCTTTGCTCTCTTAATCTCTTACTTATTTCAGGAGGAACATTTAAAAAGAAAATTTTATCTGGTTTTGGAAGTTTTAATAACTCAAATTCAAATTCGTTTAACCAATTTATATATTTTATTCTTTCTTCTTCATTTTTAATTTTACAAGCCTGATGTATCATATTAGATTGTACATATCTGTCTAAAACCAAAACACCACCATTCTTATAAAACTCTTCAAAATTTTTCATAGTACAAAATCTATCTACCCCAAACAACACAGAAGCTTGATAGGCATCTATATCATTTGCATTTTCACCTAATGCACCAGACAAGTAAAGTTTAACAGGTCCCGATGATGAACTTTCATAATTAGGAAAACTTTGCATAATAACATTTACACCTTCCGAAATCAATCTTTCGTACAATCTTTTGCTTTGCATTTGTTTACCTGAACCATCAGTTCCTTCAATAACAATAATTTTACCTTTGCTCATAAAAACTCCTCATAGTTAAGGTTATCACAATAATAAAAGATTATCAACAAAACATTAGAACTTTTTTGTCAAAAAAAGCCATATCCCTACAATTTTCTTTTTTGATAATTTTTTTTGATAAGATATACTTTTAATATCAAGGAGGAACATATGAAAAACAAAAACGACTTATTAAAAATGTTAGTTTTGCAAGCAAAATGCAGATTAAGAGGTGAAAATGCTCCAAGAAAAGAAAATGTAAAATTAATTTCTAAAACAGAAGATGATGCTTTATACGAAAAAGTTATAACGCTTTTAAATGAAGATGAAGAAGTTTTAAATCCAATTGCACGACTAATGGATATGACAACTTATAAAAAATTAGATAATATTGGTAAAGAGAGATATTTTTTTAATCTTGTGAACAAATACAAGGATTTAAAAGAAAGATATATTAAAGAACAAAAAAAAATTTGCTAACAGCAAATTTTTTTATTTGTTTTCTTCTTTTAAAATTCTGTCCCAATCTTCTAAAATTATATTAATAAATTCAAAAGCTTGGTCAAAAGTCTTTTTATTTTGCAAATCCACTCCTGCAATTTTTAATAATTCAAGTGGTGGTAATGAACTTCCACCTGATAAAAATTTTAAATAATTTTCTCGTGCATTATTTTTTCTTTCAAAAATATTTCTTGCAATAACCATTGCGCTAATTAATCCTGTTGCATATTTGTAGACATAAAATGAATTGTAAAAATGTGGTATTCTACTCCACTCATATTTTATTTCATCAATAAGTTCAACATTTTCACCAAAATATCTTTTATTTAAATCATAATAATAATTATTTAATATATCTTTTGAAAGTGTCTTAGTTTGTTCATATGTTTTGTGTGCAAAATATTCAAATTCAGAAAACATAGTTTGACGAAAAACACTGCCTCTAAACATACTTAAAAGATAATCATAATAAAAAATCTTTTCATTTGTAGATTTAGCATTTTTAGAAAGGTATAAAAGCATTAACATTTCATTTACATTACTTGCAACTTCTGCAACAAAAATTGTATAACCAGCATCTTCATAAGGTTGATTTTTATTAGAATAAAATGTATGCATACAATGCCCCAATTCGTGAGCCAAAGTAAACAAAGAATTACAGTTAGAAACAAAGTTTGTCAACACAACAGGGTGTACACCATATGCACCCCAAGAGAAAGCACCACTATCTTTTCCTTCATTTTCATAAACATCAATCCATCTTTCTTTATATGCTTTATCAATTAAGTTTAAATAATCTTCTCCCAATGGCAAGCAAGCTTTTTTTACAAGTTGAATTGCTTCTTCATAGCTTATTTTTAAATCAAATGTTTCTGATGTTTTTGCGTATATATCATATATTGCAAATTTTTTTAATCCGAGTTGTCTTCTTTTAATGTCAAAATATTTATGAAAAACATTAAGGTTACTTTCCACACCATCTATTAAAGTTTTATAAACATCTTCACTTGCT
Organism: uncultured Clostridia bacterium; assembly: GCA_944372715.1. Taxonomy (GTDB): domain Bacteria; phylum Bacillota; class Clostridia; order Christensenellales; family UBA1242; genus Caccopulliclostridium. Next base: position 7,095 of record CALVZZ010000024.1, read on the forward strand.
TCTTCGCTATATATTGAAGCTGAAAGTGCTGACACATAATTTCTAATTTCAGCAAAAAAACATCCTATTTTAACATCATTAATATAATTAGTTGATATGGTGTTATTAAAATTTCCATAAGCTTTATTCATATTGATTATGGCATTTTTTCTTAGCTCTCTGTCATTATCTTCAACAAGCAAGGAATAAGTTGCGTGAGTAAGCTTATGTTTCACTCCTTTGCTATCCAATGCGTCTTCAAATTTTATATCAGCATTGTCAAACATATCAAAAACATCGGAAAAACCACCTGTAAAATCTCCCATTTTGGAAAGCAGTTTTTCTTCATTTTTTGAAAGTAAATGCTTTTTATTGCGTAAAATTTCTCTAAAAACATTTCTAAATTGTGGAAATTGTTTATTGTCCATCAACTTTTCAAGTTTTTCATCTGACAAAGAGCCAATTTCCACACTTATAAAACTTGTTATTGTCCCAAATTGAACACAAACAGAACCCACTTTTTCACTAAGCTCAACAGCTCTACTATTGTTTGCATCTTCTTTAACTAAAAGCGAAGAGTAGACATATAATCTGGAAAGAACTTGACTTATTTCACTTTGCAAAATTAAACAATCAAAAATGTTTTCATCAATATTTAATGTATTTTCAAATTTTGCAATTTTATCAAATTTTTTTGTTGTTTCTAAAAGTTCTTTTTCACATTCTTCAGAATTTTTACAATACTCACTCAAATCCCATTTATACTTTTCTTCAATCTCTTCTCTTTTTTTCATAAAACTCCTTTAATTTAAGAATTTTTGGACATTAAACTCTGTCCAAGGTTTTTCTTCTGGTGGATAAACTTTAAAATGCAAAGTTTCATCTTTTGTTGGATGCTTAAAAGTCAACTCTCCAGCCCATAAAGCTAAGTTTTTTGTTGCCTTGTTTTGCTTCCCATATTTTCCATCACCCATCAATGGTGCACCAATATTTGCCATTTGAACTCTAATTTGATGAGAGCGACCTGTTAGTATATTAACTTTAACAAACGCATAATTTTTTTGAATTTCTAAAACATTATAAATAGTTTCAGCAAGTTTAGCATTTTTTTCTGACATAGGAACAATTTTTACAATATTATCATCTTTTTTTAAATAATTTACTAAATGTCCATCAAGTTCCTTTGGCACACCATCAGTTACACAATAATAAGTCTTAACAAAATCTCCATTTTTAATCTGGTCTGTAAGCCTTTTTGCAGATTTACTAGTTTTTGCAAAAACCATAATACCACCTGTAGGTCTATCTAATCTGTGAACCAATCCCACATAAGCTTCCCCAGGTTTATTATATTTTTCCTTTATATAATTTTTAACCATATTTAACATATCTAAGTCGCCACTTTCATCAGCTTGACTAGGTATATTTTGTGGTTTGATTACAACCAATAAATGATTATCTTCGTAAATAATATTCAAATTTTCCATATTTCCTCTTAAAAAAACGCAAAGGCACTTGCCCCACAAGGAAGAACAATATCTTCTTTTGTAGGAATTCCAATTTCATCTGCTTCAATGTTTTTTGTTTCAAACGCAAGTTGTAATAAATTTTTTAATACACTTGCTTGCAATCCCGTTGTATACGAATTTAACAGCACAAAAAGTGGATTGTCTGAAAGAATTTTTTTACATTCTTTTAAAAATTCAAACAAATTATTTTCTAGTTTCCACATTTCGCCATTAGGTCCTCTACCATAACTTGGTGGATCCAATATGATGATATCATATTTTTTCCCACGCCTTATTTCACGCTGAACAAATTTAAAACAATCATCAACTATAAATCTTACAGGTTTATCAGAGAGTCCGGAAAGAGACAAATTCTCCTTTGCTCTTTCCACCATTCCCTTACTTGCGTCAATGTGCGTAACAGATGCTCCTGCACTTGCAAGAGCGACAGTTGCACCACCTGTATAAGCAAAAAGATTCAATGCATTGATTGGCCT
>CALVZZ010000025.1 GCA_944372715.1 uncultured Clostridia bacterium
CCTGCAGAATTTGAAGACTCTATATTCACCCCCAAATTTGTGCAATTTGTTATAGTGCTAGTATTAGCATATCCAATAATTCCACCCGCATAACAATAAACAGACTCAGTTGATGACCTTAATTTCACACTTCCATTTTGCACAATTACATTCTTTATGACAGCGTTTTCTACACGACCAAAAACACCTTCATAATCACCATTAGCATTATCTATATTCAAATCTATACTTAAATTTGAAATTGTGTAACCACCACCATCAAAAGTTCCTTTAAATGGATAAGTGCTATTACCTATCGAACTCCAAGTTTTCCAACTTGACAAATCTAAATTGTTTACAACTCTAAAAAATTTTCCTGTTGTATCAATATTATTTTTGTTAACATCATCTGCCAATTTATTTAGTTGATCACCAGTGGAAATTAAATATGGGGAAATTTCAGTCCCGTTTCCCCCATCAAAATATGTTGGGGTTGAATATATGATTGTAGCAGAACTTTGACTTCCCAAACCTACTATTGATTTATAACTTGATTGAAAAATAGATATGCTTGAAAAAACAAACATAACTAAACATAACCAATATGCAAATATATCATATTTTTTTATAAAATTCGATTTCTTTTTCACTATTGTTATTTTAAACAAAAAAAATAAAATTAGCAAGAAAAAACACGCAAAATATTTGCGTGTTGTGTTTTGGTGGAGAATATCGGAATCGAACCGATGACCTCCTGCTTGCAAGGCAGGCGCTCTAGCCAGCTGAGCTAATCCCCCATTTGCTTTTACAAAAATATCATATTAGTTATATATTTGTCAATGGTTTTTACAATTTTTTTATAAAAGTTTTTATTTTTTTCAATAATCTTTAATTGACTAAAATTATTTTTAATTATAAACTATATCTATGATAGATATTTGGAATTCTTATTCTATTTTACAAAAAGTAAGCTTTACAATTGGAATTGTTGGTGCAGTTCTTTTTGTTGTTTACTTAATCTTACTTTGGGCAGGTTTTTTTAATCTTAAAAAGAATTACATCTCTGACGATATGGATATGCCCAACGAAGTAAATGAAACTTTTGTGGGATTTATGCTCTCTGCTCTTGCAATTAGAGGTAGCATTATCATTTTAGCATTTGGTGGTTGGTCAACATTTGGCTTAAGCTTCTTTTTGCCAACAATTCCATCAATAATAATAGGATTACTAATTGGAATATTGTGCTCTGTTATTGCAACTTTTATTTTAAGAAAACCTGTTGTACACACAGGTCAAACAGCTATTGTAAGTGTAAAAATTTCTAACAAGGAAAAAACAGGAAAAATAATTTTAGATGATACAGGTACGGAAGTTGATGCAATTTGTGAAGGTTTTAGAAGCATAAAAAAAGGAAGATATGTTGTAATAACTTCCTTTATAAATGGAAAAGCAGTCGTAAAAAAGATAAGAAAAAAGAATTTGAAGATATATGAATATTTACATTAATCATTTCTTATTAAAAGTATTGCAAAAACAAATCTTAAAAAATAAAGAGCAGAAACAACAATGCCAGCAAAATAAGTTTGAGCAGCAGCTTTTAAAACAACTTCTGCACCCTTTACTTCTGTTTGGTCAAGAATATCATTTTTAACCAACAAATCTAATGCGCGTTTAGACGCATTTTTTTCAACGGGATATGTTATAATGCTTATTAAAAGAGAAATTCCATAAAATGCCATTCCAACATAGAGAAATATTTCTCCATAATAAACATAGGCAAATGCGCTAAGAAAAAAACCAATTATAATGAGTATCCAAAAAAATTGTGAACAAATATTGTTTACTGTGATTAAAAAATTTCTTAGTCTTAAAGGCTTATATTTTTCGTAATGCTGAATTGCGTGCCCGACTTCGTGTGCTGCAACCCCTAAAGAGCTTAAAGAAGTTGAATTGTAAACATCTTTTGACAAATTAACAGTTTTATTTTGGGGATTATAATGATCTGTTAAAACTCCATCAACAGATTTAATGCTTACTCCCGTCACACCTGCCGAGTTTAATATTTTTTCACAAGCCTCCTTTGCTGTTATACCTTTTACACTATGAATTTTTTTGTATGTGTTAAAAGCTTTAAGCACTCCACTCTGTACTATACTTGCATATATTATTCCTGGTAAAACAATTATACCTAATAAATAATAAATTAACATATTTCTCCTTTTAAAAAATTTTAGTTTTCCTTGTCATAAAAGTCCAAAACAACATTGAACTTAAAAAGCTGGCAATATACGTCTGCTTGGCATACTTTAAAAGCTTATTTGCTTTTTTTATTTGTTCTTCTGACATAACATCATATTTTTTTAACAGCTCAATTGCATAATTTGATGCTTGATTTTCAATTTTTATTGCTGAATATTTTAAAATCAAAGCAAAAATAAAGAATGAAAAACATAGTGAAATTAAAACAATTGAAATTATTAACTGACTAAAAAATAATAAAATTATTGAAGCAATAAAAAGTGGTAAAATAAGTTTTCCTAAAAATTTAACTAAATTAGAAAATTTATAGTTTCGTAAAATTACATCTCTGTTATATTTGTTTTGAATTGCGTGACCAAGTTCATGAGCCGTGACGGTTAAAGCAGTTATACTCCCACTATAATATATCTCTTCACTCAATTTTACACATTTTTTAGAAGAATAATATGCCCCACCAAATACATTATCATCTTGTTCTAAGCTTAAATTCCCACCAAACTCTGAATTGTTTACTAAATCAAAAAAATTTTTAGAAGTTTGATTACTATATGCTATTTCATTAAATTGCATTTCATAATATTCTTGCAATTGGTTTCCAGAAAAATTTGCGACAGATAATAAACCTGCCATAAAAATTATTCCGATGCCAATCAATACATATATTACTATATTCACAAGATTATTATACTTTAAAACATTAAAATTTCAAATAAAAATTAAAAATTTATTAAAAAACAATCATTTTAACAGTTATTTTTAAAAAAAATATTGAAATTATAACAATGTATGTGTATAATCATCTAAACGAGGATTTTTATGGATAGTATTAAAAAAACAATTGTTAATAACAATCTTATAAAAAAAGGTGAAGTTATAGGAGTTGGTGTTAGTGGTGGAACAGACTCGATGGCATTGCTTCATTATCTTAATTCTATAAGTGAAGAATTAGACTTTGAAGTTGTTGGCATACATATAGACCACAATATAAGAGAAAACAGTTCAGAAGATGCAAGTTTTGTTTTGAATTATTGTAGAGAAAATGGCATTAGAGCTTATAAGTTCAAAGTTGATGTACCAAAACTTGCTCAGGAAAGAGGTGTTTCTTTGGAAGTTGCAGCAAGAGATGCTAGATACGGCGTTTTTGATGCGTTAGTTAAAAAATGTGCAGTGGATAAGATTGCAATTGCCCACCATATGAGTGATCAGGCTGAAACAATACTTTTAAATTTATTTCGTGGAACAGGAATTAGTGGAACAAGGGGTATGGACTTAATTAGAGATGGCATTTACATAAGACCAATGCTCTTTACAAATAAGTCCGACATCTTAAATTATATAGAAACATATCAAATTCCATATGTGGAAGATTACACTAATGCAGATACAACATATTCTAGAAATTATATAAGAAATGAAATTTTGCCTATGATAATGAAAAAATGGCCAGCTGTGATTGAAAAACTTGTTTCATTTTCAAAAGCTTGTTATGATGATGACGAATACATAAATAAACAGATAATTGAAGATGCCTTTATTTTGGAAGAAAAAACGGTAAAAATTCCTAACAGTTACTTTTTGTATGCTAATGCAATTGTTTCCAGAATGATTTTTAAAGCTCTCAGACAAATTGGTGTTAACAAAGATATTGAAAGAGTTCATGTTGAAATGATAAAAGATTTAGCTATCAATGGCAAAAATGGAGCAAAGATAGACTTACCTTTAAATGTTACAGCAGTTAAAGAATATGATTATCTTACAATTTTAAATAAAGAAAAAGAAAAAATTATTTTAGATAAACCTTTTAAAGTTGATGAGTTTGAAGTTAAAAACTTTGGAAAAATTATAGTTAAAAAGACAAAGACAACAAAAATTGAAAATAATGAACTTATTTTAGATGGGAAAAAGGTTCCCAAAAACGCAATTTGGAGATTTAAAGAAAATGGCGACATTTTCCAAAAGTTTGGTGGTGGAACAAAAAAATTAAAAGATTACTTTATTGATAAGAAAATCCCAGCAAGACTTAGAGCTATAATTCCTGTTTTAGCTGTTGACAATGAAATTCTTGCAATAGCTGGAGTAGAAGTTAGCGAAAAAGTTAGAGTTGATGAAAATTGCAAATCAATATATAAAATTGTTGTTGAAAACTAATAAAAAATACCTAAAATTTTGTTTTAAAATCAAATTTTAGGTATTTTTTTATTTATAAATTACTATCTATCCTTATCTAAATATTTTAACCAAGTTGGAACAGCCTTAAAAGATTTGTTATTTAAGTAATCCAAATGTGTGTTTTTAAATTGAAAAGAAATTTCACAAGAAGTTAATGCTTGTTTTTTAAGTCCAAACTTTTTATTTTGTTCTCTATCTCCGTATTTATCATCACCAATTATGGAATGCTTTAAAAATGATAAATGAGCTCGTATTTGATGCGTTCTTCCTGTCAACAATTCAACCTGTATTAAACTTGTTGTTTTTAAATCTTCAAGTATATTTACCTTAGTTAAAATTTCTTTATAACCATTTCCTTTATTAGTGGAAATGTGGACAACTGACTTGCTTGAATCTTTTTTTAAATAAGCTTTGAAAAGACTCTCTTGCTCTTTGAAATGTCCAGCCGTCCAAGCTTTGTATACTTTTTTGACATTATGATTTTTAAATGCAGACAAAATTGTTTCTTCTGACTTTTTGTTTTTTGCAAAAACAACGAGTCCTTCTGTATTGACATCTATTCTATGGCAAGGATACAAATTTAAATAGTTCTTTTTTAAAATACTAACAACATCATTTTTATTACCAACAACTTCTAACCCATAAGGTTTAAATATAATTAAAACATTATCATCTTCGTATACTTTTTCTATTTTTGTTGCAATTTTATTAAAATCTATATACACAGACACAAGAGAATTGCTTTCAACCAAAACATCTTTGTTTACCCTTACACCATCAACCCTTATGTCCTTATTTTTTAACGCTACCATAAAATCTTTAAAAGTCAACTCTGGAAACTCTGTTAAAACAAGCTTACTTAATTTCCCCTTTTTTTCAACTATAAAATCTTTCATAATCTCCTTTAAAAAAGCGTCAAAAATTTGACGCTTAAAAACCATTTTACTTTTTACCACAACAATTTTTATATTTCTTACCAGAGCCACAAGGACAAGGGTCATTTCTGCCGACTTTATCCTCAGATTTTTTTGACCCTTCTACAACTTCAACAGGTTGATAAACAGGTTGCTGTTGTGCAGGCCTTTTTTCAATATCTATTTTTGCATTCAATAAAATTGAACAGGTATCTTGTCTAATTTTATCTATCATATTATCAAACATATCAAAGCCATCTCTCTTATATGCAACAATAGGATCCTGATTACCATAAGCTCTCAAACCTATTTCATTTCTTAAAATTGTCATTTGGTCAATATGGTCAATCCACAAAGTATCAACAACTTTTAAAAGTATATACCTTTCAAAATCTGAATAATTTAATCCCAGCTTTTTAACTTCTTCAACTTTATCGTCATACTTAGTGTAAATTACTTTTAAAATTTTATCTATTACATCTTGAATTTCACATTCATCAACAAACTGTTCTGTAATTAAATTTGTTCCTTTTGGGAAAAGTTTATCTTCAAGTGCATTGTTTATTGGATCAAGTTTCCATTCAAAATATGGTTTGTTTGCATCTAAGTAATTGTTTGCAATTTCAGTTACATAATCTGGGAACATTCCCATAACTTGTTCGTGTACATCTTCGCCGTCTAAAACTTTATTTCTTTCTGTGTAGATTATTTCTCTTTGTTTATTCATTACATCGTCAAACTGTAAAACTGTTTTACGAGCTGAATAATTTTGATTTTCTATTCTTTTTTGTGCCCTTTCAATTTGCTTTGAAAGCATTCTCATTTGTAATGGAGTGTTTTCATCCACTCTTAAAAAGAGTGCAACCTTTTTTAAATATTCTCCACCAAATCTTCTCATCAAATCATCTTCAAGAGAAACAAAGAAAATACTTGAACCAGGATCACCCTGTCTAGATGCACGACCACGAAGCTGATTATCAATACGCCTTGACTCGTGCCTTTCTGTTCCAATAATATGGAGACCACCTGCTTCTATGACTTCTTTCTTTTCTACATCTGTTATCTTTTTAAATTCATTAAAGAGTTTGTTATACTCTTCCTTTGCTGAAATTAATTTTTTATCATCTGTTGAAAGATAGGATGTTGCAAAGGAAATCTCTGACTCGTCATAACCCTTTTCTCTCATTGCTTTTGTTGCCATATGCTCAGGGTTTCCACCCAACAAAATATCCGTTCCACGACCAGCCATATTGGTTGCAATTGTGACAGCGCCCTTTCTTCCAGCTTGTGCAACAATTTCACTTTCCATTTCGTGATTTTTAGCATTTAAAACAACGTGTTTAATCTTTTCTTTTCTTAAAGCTTTGGAAAGTTCTTCACTTTTATCAATAGTTATTGTACCAATAAGTATTGGTCTACCTGTTTCGTGAATTTCCTTTACTTCTTGCACTATTGCATTAATTTTGCCATTAACAGTTGTATAAACAATATCAGTTTCATCTTTTCTAATGTTTGGCTTGTTTGTTGGAATTGTAACAACATCCAACTTATATATACCATTAAATTCAGCTTCTTCCGTCTTTGCAGTACCTGTCATACCACTAAGTTTGTTGTACAGACGAAAATAATTTTGAAAAGTTATAGTTGCAAGGGTTTTATTTTCATCTCTTATTTTAACCCCTTCCTTTGCTTCAATTGCTTGATGAAGTCCATCAGAATATCTCCTGCCTGACATCAAACGACCTGTAAACTCATCTACTATAATAATTTCATCGTCTTTTACAATATAATTTTCATCTACTTTCATTATATAATTTGCCTTTAACGCATTCATAATATGATGGTTTAATTCAAGACAATTTACATCTGAAAGATTTTCTACATTATAAAATTTTTCAGCCTTTGCCGTACCACTTTCAGTTAAGTGTATACTTTTTTGTTTTGGTTCTATTTCATAATCTTCATCAGCCTTCAAAGTCTTAGCAAATTTTTGTGCAGTGTAATATGCTTCGCTTGATTTCATTCCTCTTCCACTTATGATGAGAGGTGTTCTTGCTTCATCAATTAAAATGCTATCAACTTCGTCCACGATTGCAAAATAATGCCCCCTTTGAACACGATTATCTTTTTTAACAACCATATTATCTCTTAAATAATCAAAGCCAAGTTCATTATTTGTTGCATATGTGATATCGCAATTATATGCTTCCCTTTTTTTATGGTCTTCCATTCCACTTACAGCCACACCAACAGTCAAGCCTAAAAATCTGTGAACTTTTCCCATCCATTCAGCATCACGCTTTGCCAAATACTCGTTTACTGTAACAACATGAACCCCTTTTCCTGCAAGCGCATTCAAATAAGCTGGAAGGGTTGCAACCAATGTTTTTCCTTCACCTGTTGCCATTTCTGCAATTCTTCCCTGATGAAGTGCAATTCCACCCATAATTTGTACAGGAAAATGTCTCATATTTAAAACTCTTGATGCAGCTTCTCTGACAACAGCATAAGCATCTGGTAAAATGTCATTGAGTGTTTCTCCATCAGCAAGACGCTTTTTTAAAATTTCCGTCATAGCTTTTAATTCTTGATCAGTTTTAGCTTTATAAAATTCTTCTTTTTCTAAGACCTTATCTGCAATCTTTTTTAATTTTTTTAAACTTGATTTGTTTTGTGAAGTAAAAATGCCCATACAATTCTCCATATTAAGATTTTTAACTAAATATATAATAAAAATAAAAAAAAAGCAAACAAAATTTTGTCTGCTTTTGATATTTAACAAATAAAACTCATTTGTATACTTTCGTTAATTGTAAATGAAGAGCTTGTAGATGCCAACCTGTAAGAAACAGTAATTGTTTCTGTTTGCTCTGGCTCAATTACAATTGTTACAGAAAATATATTTGAATCTAATTCCAAACCATCTTGAGAGAGCATTGAACTTTTTACTTCAACAGGTTCATAATTTTTATAACTTACTTTTGTTATAAATTTTTGATTTTGCGAACCATCATATGCAAGGCCACTAATTTTTAATGTTAAAGATTTTGTTCCTATGTTTTTTATTGTATAATTTGAAACATATTCTGTTTCCGTATCTTCAAAAACAATATCTGGTGGGGCTTGAATTGTTTGATAAGTATTTTCTCCCGTTGAAACTGCTTCATCTTTGTTTGGCTCGCCTGTTTCTTTTTCTGTTTTAAACTCCACACTTTGTTCAGACCAATCATAAGTTATGCTTGTTTCGAACATAGCTCCATTTATCACTTCAAAGCTTATATTGTTCTTTACTTCATTTCCACGAGATAAGATAACATATACCCCAAATCCCGTTACTATTAATAATACAGCTAAAACGATTATTGATTTTACAATTTTTTTTGTAACCATAATTTTTCCTTTTAGGTATTTTACTAAAAAAATAATTTTATTACAAGCAAATTTAATATTTATTTTTTTACGCTATTAAAATATGATATTTCATCTTTAAACATTTGAATCATTTTGTCTATACATTTATCTATTTTAAATTGTTTTGAAAATTCAATATATTTTTTTGAAAATTGTTTTTTTAACTCAGGATTTTCAATCCAATAATCAATCTTTTTAGATAAATCTTTGCTATCTCCATTTGCAAATAAATTATTGTAAGAAAGTGCAAACTGTCCTGTCGCAGATTTTTTACTATTTGAAATTATCGGCACAAGTCCACAAGCAATTGCTTCTAAGCAAGAAATAGATTCAACTTCTATTTCGCTAGGATGCACATATAGGTCGGAATAGTTTATAACATCAACAAGCTCACAAGAGCTATAAAAGTTAAAGGTTACATCAATATTGTTTTTTGTTGCAAAGTTTTCTAACATTTTTTTATCTGGCCCCTTACCTGCAAAAATTAAATGAATTTTATCCTTGTACTTTGATAATTTTACTGCATTCAAAAGAGTTTTGTGTCTTTTACCCTTTGAATATCTTGCCGTATATAAAATAATAAACTTATCTTTCAAAGCTTCTGGTTTATTTATTATCTTTTTTTGAAAGATGTCTGACACCCCATTAGAGATAATATAATTGAATTTTTTGTAGTTATGTTTTTTTAATTCCTTTGCAATATACATTGTTGGACAATGAATTCTATTACATTTACAATATAATTTTTTGTAAAATCTTTTATAAAGGTATGAGTTAAAAATTTCAAAATTTTGTAATCCAAGTTGCCCTGTTATAACTTCTGGTGGACAATGAAATGCTGTTGTGAAAGGCTTGCCAAATTTTATACACAATTTGGAAGCAAGTATACCCGTTTTAAACGGTAAAACAATATGCACAATATCGCTTTCTTTTATTGCATCAATCATTAACCTTTCATCTGGTTTTGCTAGTTCAACTCCATTTTTGATATAAATAAATTTGTCTAGAATTCCAAAATTTCTTCTTTTCAGCGTTATATAATTTTCTTTGCTAGAAACAAAAGTTGATATTACTTTCACTTTATGATTTCTTTTTTCTAATCCATCAATTAATCTTTTTATTGTTATAGTTGTTCCATTATTTTGTTCGCCAAAAACATCAGAAACTATTGTTACTTTCATTAAAAATCCTTTTTATATTTAAAGTTGATTTTTAATAATTATTCCCTTTATTTTTTAATTTTAAAATCCACAAATTAATCTTTTAAAGATATTATTGTGTTTATGTTTTTTTTGTGATAAAATAAAACTATGAAAAAAGCGTTAATTATTTATGATGCAAATTGTGATGAAAAAAACTTTGAAGCTCAAACAAAGCTTTTGTTTGATGCTTCAAAAAAGTTGGGCATAAGTTTAACAACAAAATCTAACATAGAGATTTATACAATTTTAAACAACAATAAAGTTAAAAGCTTTGATTCCTATGCGAGCTATGATTTTGCTCTATTTCTTGATGATGATGTTTGGCTTGCAAGAAATTTAGAGCTATTGGGATTAAAAGTTTTTAATAATTCAAGAGCTATTGACCTTTGTGAAAACTGTGCAAATATGTATCAACAATTAATCAAGTATGGTGTTAATATACCCAAAACAGTTATTCTTCCAGCAAATATTGATTATGTCCCAAATTTGATTAGACCCTTCATTGACCAAGCTATAAACGATTTAGGTCTTCCTATAATAATTAAACAATGGTTTGGAGATTTAGGAAAAGGTGTTTTTTTAGCAAAAACAAGAGAACAAGCATATGAAATTGTAGATAAATTTGAAGGAAAAGAACTTTTATTGCAAGAGTTTATTTCAGAAGCAAGTGGAACTGATATAAGAATGTATGTTGTAAAAAATAAGGTTTTAGCTTCACTTAGAAGAACAGCAGGCAAAGAAGATTTTAGAAGCAACATAAATTTTGGTGGGGTTATGGAAAGACATATCCCAACATACATTGAACAGGAATTGGCTATTGATGCTTGTAAAGCAGTTGGCTGCGAATTTGGAATTGTAGATATTTTAAAAAGCATTAATGGTCCTGTGGTTTGTGAAGTTAACACAAGTGCAAACATACAGTATTTTGCCGAAGTCTCAAACATAAATATTGCTGAATATATTTTAAAAGCTTGTAAAAAGTGAGTTTTTGTTTGACAAAAATTTCCACTATTGCTAGCATACTGTTATGAAAAAAAATAAAGTCAAAACTGAAACTGCAACTATAAAATTCCAATCTATTGATGATGTATATTCAAAATATTCCACCGATAAACATAAAGTTTTAGACAATAATGCAAGTACATTTATAAGTGAAAGTTTTAAAGATATGCAAACAAAAAGTAAAAAAGTTCTTGAAATATATCTTGAAAAACCTTGTACAGACAAAGAAAAGAGTGAATGCAAATCTGTTATAAGAAAATACTATAAAAATGACTATAATGATTACAAGGAAGAAAATGTAAAACTTGCAATTGTATCTTTTATTCTGCTTTTTATAGGTGTTGCCTTCATAATCTCCTTAGCTTTTTTAAATTCTATATCCACACCTTACACTATTACAATCATCTTAGAAATCATCGCCTGGGTTTTTATCTGGGAATTTGTAGATGTCTTTGTTTTTGCCCGATTTACTAATCATATTAAAATGAATAAAATAAAACAAATAATTGATTGCGAAATTGTTTTTAAGTAAAAAAATTAACTTGATAAAGATATTTACTTGATAAAAAAGTAAGAATTATGATATTATTTTGCTGTATAAAACATAATAAGGAGAAATTATGGGGATTTTAAAAAACATTGAATGGACAGACTCTTCAAGCGATTTAATTATTTGGAAATACCCAATTGGTAAAGACCAAGTAAATAAGGGCTCAGCTTTAACAGTAAGAGAAAGTCAAGTTGCAATTTTTGTGGACAAAGGAAGACTTGCAGATGTTTTTTTACCAGGCTTTTACAAATTAGACACACAAAACTTGCCCGTTTTAACAAAATTAATGTCTTGGAAATATGGTTTTGAAACACCTTTCAAATCCGATATTTATTTTGTAAACACAAAACAATTTACAAATCAAAAATGGGGAACATCTAATCCTATTTTGGTTAGAGACAAGGATTATGGCGCTGTTAGAATAAGAGGCTTTGGAACTTTTTCATTTAAAGTTGATGATGCTTTTGTATTTATGCAAAATTTGAGTGGAACAAACACAAATTTTGAAACAACTGATATTGTAGATTATTTACGCAGTATGGTTGTAAGCGGAATTTCCGATGTGATTGGAGAAAGTAAAATACCTGTTCTAGATATGGCTGGAAATTTACAAGAACTTTCTGCCGTTGTTGAAAACAAAATGATTCAAGACTTTAAGAGCATTGGTTTGAAACTTACAAATTTTGTTTTTGAAAGCTTTTCATTGCCAGAAGAAATTGAAAAAGCACTTGATAAAAACACATCTCTTGGCATTTTTAGAAATAATATGGATGTGTACACTCAAATTGAAACTTTGGAAGCTATGAAAGAAGCTGCAAAAAATCCCGGAGCAGCTGGTGGAACAATGGGTGCTGGAATGGGTATTGGCTTAGGAATGGGAATGGGAAACATTTTTGCAAACAACTTGCAAAATATGAATACAAATTTAAACAAGCAACAACCTTCAACAAAATCCTGTCCAAACTGTAATGCAGTTTTACACAATAATCCGAAATTTTGTCCAAATTGTGGACATAGTTTGAAAAATGTTTGTCCAGATTGTGGTGCAGAAGTTAAAGCATCAGCAAAGTTTTGCCCAGAATGTGGGAGAAAATTAAAATGAGCAAAAAAGATGTAAAAAACAAGCTTTACACTGATGAAAAACTTGATACATCTACTTTTAAATGTCCTAATTGTGCTGGAGAAAGCGAATTTTCTATAAAAGACCAAAAAATGAAATGTCTTTATTGTGGTAGTTTATTTGATATTGACAATAACAATTTTGTTGAAGAAAGAGATTTAAGCGAATTATTAAAAAATGGACAAGTATGGCCAGAGGTCGAAGTTTATCAATGCAAAAGTTGTGGGGCAAAAGAAATATTAGATAATCAAGAGATGTCAATGTCTTGTCCATTTTGCGGGACTAACAATATTGTAAAACTTGAAGAACTTCCTGGAATTAAACCACAAGGAGTTGCTCCATTTAAAATAACAAAAGAACAATCAAGTGCAATTGCTATTAAATGGGCAAAAAAGAAAAAATATGCTCCACGAGTGTTTAAAAAAAGTGTTAAACCAGAAAATATTAATGGAATTTATAATCCTGTTTTTACATTTGACGCTGATACTCAAAGTTCATATTATGGTCAACTTGGTGAAAACTATAAAACTTATACCATTGTTAATGGAAGAAGAATATCAGAAACAAAAACAAGATATTTTAATATAAGTGGAAATCATTATCTAAAATTTGACGATTTAATCGTTCAAGCGTCAGACACCATCCCACAAAAAGATATAAAGAAAATCCAACCTTTTCCAACCAACAATGCACCCGAATACAAATCTGAGTATTTAAGAGGTTACTCTGCTAATACATACAACAAAGATGGAGAAACTTGTTGGAACGAATGCAAAATTGAAATGAAAAATCGTATTGAAAAATCAATTTTGAAAAAATATATTTATGATGTCAAAGTTTTTTTAAATGTTAAAACAGCTTATTTAAATGAAAAGTATAAATTTGTATTAGTTCCTGTATGGGTAGGACATTTTAAATATAAAAATAAACTATATAACTTTTTTGTCAACGGTGACAATGGTAATATTTCCGGTAAAACACCAATATCGGCTTTAAAAGTTTTCTTTACTGTGCTGGGTATTTTAGCATTGATTGCAGGTATTTTTGCTTTGCTTACTTTAACTTGATAAATTAAATTGTTACATTAATAATATTCTATATAAACAAAATAAGGAGGATTATATGGGAAGAAATATTATATATAAATTAATTGGAGCGTTTATTTTTGTTATTGCATCAGTTTTATGGATTTTATCTTTAACCGTACCAGAAACTTTTGGTTTTTTTAATCTAGCGTGGGCAGGATTACTTATTTGTGGTGGATTTGGTTTAATCCTGTTAGTTCAAGGGTGTATTCAAAAAGACAATTCTACACATAAAAAATTAAAAATTTGGTTTGGAGTTGCTTTACTTGTTTGTGCAGCCTTATGTCTTGTATCTGCTGTTGCAATTCCTAAAAGCTTAGTACTTCCAATTATTTCAATCGTTGTTGCAGTTGGTCTTGTTATTACCATTCTTGCAACAGGTGGTTCGAAATGGGATGAAGGCGATAATCATAAAATTGGCTATAAAAATTATCACCAAAGAAAGGAAGAACAAAATAACGATAACAAATAAAACAAAAAATTAAAAGGAGCTTAATTTTTAAAGTTCCTTTTTATTTTTTTATATAATTTATAATTTTTATTCTTCTATATAAGATGCAATCTTTCTTAAAATATGTTTTGCAATATGGTCTAACTGTCCACCTTCTGAATAATCAGCTGGTGCATAATTTTTAACTCTTCTGTCCAAATATAACTTTCTTGCTTGGTCGTGAGACTCTTTATTGTTTTTATAAACACAAATAGAATTTCCATTATACATAGTCAAAATTTTCATACAAGGGACATCAGTCATTCCATCTCCAAAATATACCATCCTTTCATATGGTATAACTTTTGACTTATCTTTAATTCTTTCATTTACATCGCCAAAATCTGAAAGGTTTTCTGTGAATCCTTTTCTTATTCTATACATAAACTGAGTTTTGTTTGTGTAGTTAACAGAATGTGATGGCCAAATTGCATTTCCATTTTCATCATATACATAGCAAGAACCAAATATCTTTTTTAAACTTGGAGCAATTTCAGTTGCCTCCATAATTTCTCTAAGTCCACTTGAAATTACATAATGCTCTATTTCTATATTCAATGTTTTAGCATACGCATTAATTCTTTCAAACCAGGTAGTTACTCCATTAAAAAATTTAACAGACTTGCCATAACTATTAAAAAACTCTCTGCTAACCTTTACACCTCTATTTTCCAACTCCCTTTTAAAACAAAACAATGTTGTAAGAATTGGATCCATATTATTTTTTGCACCAAATTTATTAACATAGTCCCACCATTCCTGTGAAGTTTCAAAACCTAATATATTTTTTGTTATTTCCTTTTCCGATGTACCATCTATCAATGTGTCATCAAAATCATACATAAAAGCAACTTTTACCATACTATCTCCTTTTGTATATTTTATCATCTTTATTTAATTTTGAAAATACCTTTTTTTATTTTTCTGTGGAAAATTATTATATTCCTTTACTTTATAAAAGATGAATAAAAAGTGCTTGAAAGGTTTTGAGCTTTGCTCAAAACAATCGCATAGCGATTAATTTTGCAAAGCAAAATTGCTTTCAAGCACCCGTACTAAGCAGATATAAAAATCTTGGCAACCAAAACAGTCATATCGTCATTAGCAGAGCCCCCATTGTTTTGTATTGCTTTATCAACCAACATTTCAGCAAGCATTTGTGGATTGTTTGCTTTCAAATTGTTTATAAAGTCCATTAAAAGCTCGTTACTTTCAAAACTATCTGTAATACCATCAGTGCAAAGAAAAACATAATCTCCCGTTTGTAAAACTGTTTTGTTTATTGCTGGTGGAGCATCTTGTACAATTCCTAACGGCAAAGCCCCACTTTCAATTGAGCTTATTTCACTCTCGTGTTTAATAAAACTGTTTGGTGCTCCCATTTTTATGAAATCAGCAATTCCCTTTTTTAAATCAACAACGCAAATATCTAGTGCAGAAAAAATTTCTTCTCTATTTAAACTTAACAGTTTATTGACACTAGATAAAATAATATCATTATCAAAACCAGCTTTATAAAAATTTTCAATTAAACCAATTGCCAAACTACTAGCTTTTTCTGCCTTTTCTCCACTTCCCATACCATCACAAAGAGCAAACATAAATTTATCATTTTCAATTCTTATAAGTGAAAAACAATCACCATTAACAACAGAGCCCTCCTTAGTGCAATTTGCTGATCCAAAAATCACATCATACTTAGGAGCAGTCTTTAATGTCAAAACTCTATACCCGGATTTTGTTGAAGGGTCATTTCTTGCAACAACCATTTTATTGCCACAAATTTTACTTACAATGCTTGGAATTTTAATCTTTTCTGCATCTTCATTTCTTACCACCAAAGTTGCATTTGTTACATCGGTATTTTGCTCATATATAACAGCATCTGAACAAACTATATTATTAAATGTTAGTTCATCTATTATGCTATTTTCTCTTCCTATGTCAAAAGTTACATTTTTGTTAACTTCATCAGCCAAGCTTTTCATAATTTTTGAAACACCAGAAAGCTGTTCTGCAATTAAAACTCTACTTGCATCTAAATTGTTCATAAAACTTGCATATTGCTTATACTGAGTGGTTAAATTATTAATTATGGCCACAAGATTACTCACTCTTGAACATCTAGAAGTTAAATGAGCAGGAATATCTAACAAAGTTGTTTTTCCTCTTTCCAAAGCACTATTAACCAACTCGGAAAATATTTTATTTGTTTCATTTTCGCATACTCTATGACAATAATTTCTTTCTTTACAATCTTCACAGACTTTACTCTTTATTTCTTGCATTAAAATTTCTTTAACTTCTTCCTTACTCATTCCACCTTTTATCATTGACCTAAAAACATAGTCCATTTCTCCAAACACTTCAGATAAATCAT
>CALVZZ010000026.1 GCA_944372715.1 uncultured Clostridia bacterium
CATACAAAGTTCCAGAATTATCATTTTGGGAAAATATTTCACTATTTTCTTCTCCATTAACCAAAACTTTTAATTCGCTATAATCATAAACATCATATCCATATAGAGTTAAACCTGAATTCTTTAACTCATCTTTTTTTAAAGATATATTACCCGAACCAAACATATCTAAGTATAGATATTGACCATCTACATTTATATTGACTGAATAATTTTTGTTACCACACGCACTTAAAAGAAAAGCACAAGGTAAAATAGTAGCAAAAGCCATAGCAAGAATTAAAATTCTTTTTTTCATAAATCCCTCCCTGTGTTATACGCAAGTTAGTACTATGACATTGTTATTGTATAACTATGGTTAGTATATATCAAACTTTGAAAAAAAATCAAGTAATTAAGTATATTTAAAAAAACAAGCAATATTTAAAAATACAAGTTTTAATTTTTTTTAGTTAATTAACAAATTTTGTTAAATTATTTTTATAGATTAAGGTTAATTTATGCATTGCTCTTGTACAAGCAACATAAAGTGCTTGTTTATCTATTTTTGTTTTGAAGTTTTCATCATCAACATCTACTACAATCACTGCATCAAACTCCAACCCCTTTACAAGAAATGTTGGCGCTAAAATAATGCCGTTATCAAATTGAGTTGCGTCAATTGTCAAATATTTATATTCTAACTGTCCATTTAAAATTTCATTTAACTTTTCACATTGCTTTATTGATTTTGTAAGTATTCCAATGCTTTTGTAATTTTTAGTTTCATATTTTTTAATAATTTGTTTAATTATTTCTATCTTGTCTTCCATTGTCTGATATTTTATAATATCAACATCTTCCCCGTGCCTATTAACAATCTCAACATCTCTTCTATCTATAATTTTATTAGCAAAACTAGAAATTTCATAAGTGGAACGATAGCTTTTGTTCAAGCAAACAATTTCACTTTCCTTTTTGTCTAGCTTGTTAAACTGATTTAAAAGAACAGAATCACTACCTGATACATCTTGTCCAACATCACCCAAGATTGTTTTAACACAAGGAAACATATTATTAATTATTACATAATTTAAAGGATTATAATCTTGAAATTCATCTATAAGTAAATGTTTTATGCTATTAAATGTATTATGTCCATAAAGGTATTGTTTTATATACAAAAGAGCAATTGCGTCTTCAAATTTTATTTTTCCTTGATTGATATAAGACAAATTATAATACTTATTTAAAAAATGATTATAAATTTCAAATATGTTATCACATTTAAACATTTTTGCAATTTCTTTATTAATAAAACTTCTTGGCAACTTTAAATAACTTTCAATTTTTGCCTCGTTTATAATATAATCCTTAATCCACTGCAATTTTAAATATACAGGACGGTTTTTATATTTTTCTGAATATAATTCTTTTAAAAATTCTTTAGAACATATTTTATGGTCGTTATAGAAAATATCTTCTGGAACAAAATTTTCTTCAAAAAACTCATTACAAAATTTTTGTATATCTTCACAAAATTGCATACTATTTTTAATTTCACAAATTTTTACTTCGCTTTCATCTTCAAGCAATCTTTCAACTTGTTCAGATTTTAATTCAATACTTTGTTTAACATTAAGTTCGTTCTTTAAAATTTGATCCATTACCGTTTCAGCAATATTCTCTTCTCCAAGCTCAGGCAAGACATTAGAAATATAATCTGAAAAAAACTTGTTGGGTGATAAAATTAATATGGAGCTTGAATTTAATGTTTTTCTGTTTTTATACAAAAGATATGCAATTCTATGTAAGGCTATTGATGTTTTTCCACTTCCTGCAACTCCTTGAACAATTAAGTTATTGTTTGTTTCTTTCCTTATGATGTAATTTTGTTCTTTTTGGATTGTGGAAACAATGTTTTTCATTTTCTCATTGTTGGTTTTAGCTAAAACTTCTTGCAAAATAGAATCATCAATTTTAACATTGCTTTCCAAGCAAAAAACAATTTTCCCATCTTCAATTTTGTATTGGCGTTTGCTCTTTATATTTCCCGTAACCAGCTCGCCGTTAGTATAAAAATATCCTTCCCCAACATCAAAATTGTAGTAAAGCTCACTAAAAGGAGCTCTCCAATCTACCACATAAATTGTAGTCCCTTCTTTAATTCCCTTTAAGCCTATCCTATAACTTAAAAATCCTTCTTGGTCACTTTCAAAATTGATTGCTCCGAAATATGGAGACTTTAATGACGCTCTATATGATATTAACTCTTTAATATTTTCTTGTTGAGTGGCATCTAACATTTCCATTTGACTTTTCACAAAAGCTCGCTCTGCACTATCCATCTCATAAATGCTATCCCACATATACGACATATTGTCTTTCATACTTTCAAGCAATCGCTTATTATTCTTCTCCGTATCATCAATTCTGTCCTTAACCTTTTTTAAAACCATATTTAAATAGTTAATTTCTTCTTGACTAATTTCCATTCCTCACCCCCTAATTTTAAATTAATACCATAAACTAATATAAAAGTAAATATTTTTAAAAAAATTTTTTAATATTGACACTAATAAATATAAAGACTATAATCTTTATATGAAATATGTAATATTTGATTTTGATGGAACCTTAACACAAAAAGGTCAAAATGCTTGGAAAAATTTATGGATTAAAGCAGGCCACCCTACCAATGAAAACTCAATTTATGGAATTCTATATAAAAGTTTTTTAGATGGTGAGCTTACATATCCCGAATGGTGCCAACTAACATGTCGTTACTTAAAAGCAAAAAATATTAGCAAGTATGATGTCTATGAGGTTGGGAAAAACACTTTAACTTTACAAGATATGAATTATACTTTTAAAGTGCTTAAAGAAAGTGGTTACAACTTAATTATTTTATCTGGATCTGTAAAACAAGTTATATATGCTTGCTTAAATAACTCTAAAAACTATTTTTCAAAAGTTTTTGCAAACGAATTTGTCTTTGACAATAACGAAATTTTACAAGAGATCATTCCAACACCATTTGATTTTGATGGAAAAAGAAATTTAATTAATCAATTGTTAAATAACGGCGTTGAAAAACAAAATATAACATTTATAGGAAATTCTTTCAATGATGAGATGGTTTGTGAAACAGGAGTAAAAACAATTTGTATTAATCCAGAAACAACAAACTATGATAATAAAAAAATTTGGTCTAATGTAGTCCAAGGAAATAGTCTCTCATTGATTCTGCCTATTATAGCAAACAAAAACAGTGATAAAGAATTATGCAAATAAAGTCGTTTTAAAAGATCACTTTAAATTTTTCCACGAAACTATGTGGTGTATTGCTATTCCGAAATTTTCAGGAATAGCTTTTTTTAATTTGTTTAATTCTGATAGCATAAACTTATTACCTTCTTCATAAAAGGTAACATTGTCATCATTCACATTTTGAGTTTCAACACCCAAATTAATAGATTTGTTTATACTTTGTGCGTAAATAATTTCATCTTTTGCAAAATTGTAAATATTGTCACTACTATCTCTGTAACTCATTAATGTTACACGATTTGAATAGTTTATTATATGTTTATATAACTCTAATTTTTGACCATCAAATTCAATTATATCATCTAGCCAACAAGGAATATCAAACTCTATAAATAAACTTGGAAAATTTTTTCTTATTTTTACAACCAAGTTCAAAAATTTTTTTAAAATTTTCTCTCTCTGTTCTTCAAAATCTGGATGTTGATGTGGTTCAATATCAAAATGAATACCGTCAAAAATAAATTTGCTATTATTTTGAAAATAGAAAAAATTAGAAATCAACCCAATTAATTCGCTATCATCTTCAATCCACTCGTACTCTCCTGTCAACCAATATACTTTTATATTTTTAGATTTTGCATTTGTAATAAATTTTTCTGTTTTATTATCAAATGTAGATGTGTAATAATATATTTCTGTAACACCATTATCTTTTGCAAAATCAATGTAACTATCGTCAAGTTTATTATTCCACCACCATACTCCAATAGTGTTATAATTAAGTGATATAATGGGCTTTGTTACATTAATTAAAACTGCAATGGAAAAAAGAATAAATAATAAAATAATAGGCATAAATTTTTTCATATATTTATTATAACATAATAAAAAAAATAAACATAATTTAATGTTTATTTTTAAAAATATAATTTTATTTTTATTTATTTTTTAATTTATTTTTATAATCATTTATTATTTTATAATATCTATCAAGATATTCTTTTTTTGTGTTATCATCATAAAATTTGACAATAGTTTTATAGGCATTTTTTCCAATTTCTGTCATTTTATCTCTGTTTTCATAAGCATACAAAATTTTATTTGCATAGTCATTTGGGTCGTTTTTACTTACAAAACCATTAAATTTATCTATAATTTTTTCTGTTACAGCAGTATTTTCTATTGCAAGCGTTGGCTTGTTGTGAATTGCTCCTTCAATTTGAATTAGCCCCGAACTTTCTATACAAGAAGGAAAAAGTATTAAATCTGAATTTTCATAATATGCATTTAATAAATTTCTATCTGTTATTGCACTTGTGATAACAACAATGTTTTGTAAATTATATTTTTTTGCTTTTCTTATTAATGCTTTTTGATATGGCTCATCACCAACGATATATGTTTTTATATCCAAATTTTTATCTTTTAATAATTTTAATGAATCTAAAATCAAATCAATATTTTTACCTTTTACACTTCTACCAACAGCTAAAAGCTTAAAGCTTTTGTCTGGGAAAATCAATGGATTGCAATTTTTTAATTTCTCTTCACTATTTGTTTTTTCTGACATTGAGCAATTATATACAACTTCAGATTCCTCAGGCAAACCAAACTTTATTAAAAACTCTCTACAAAATTTTGTAACACACCATATGTAATCAGCATTCCTTTTAATTCTTTTGACGGCAATTTTTGTTAATAAATTAGATAAAAATTTATTTTTAACAAAATGATGTATATCATACCAAAACAAACTATGAACTGTTTGCACGACAGGAATACCCCTTTTATGTGCAATTTTACTAACAAATTTTGCTAATTCCAAAGGAAAATGACAATGTATAATATCAAAATCTGTTTCGTTAATAAATTTTTTAAAATCTCTATCACATCTAGGCTGAGCAATCATATCCTGTGTAAAACTATTTTTAAAACCCTTACATCTAATTATTTTATATTTTCTTTCAGGTTCGGAAAATTTTTCATCTTTTTTTAATGCTGGCTTAACTGCAGCCACATAAACATCTGCATCTTCAGACAACATTTGAGCAACTTGGTCAGCAACGGTTGTCACACCTCCAAAAATTGGAAAAAAATTTTCAACAATATATAAAATCTTTAATTTTTCCATATTTTCTCCTTTTCTATTTCATATAGCTTAACATTTTAAATTTGTCTTGTCTAGTTTAATTTCCACAAATACTTATTTAAATCCAATTTCCCATCGCTTATAAATTCAATACCATCATTTTTAAGCAGTCTTATTTGCTCAGTTCTACCACCAAAGGCAAAACCATTGGAAACTTCTCCTGTTCTATTAACCACCCTATAACAAGGAATATCTCTTGGATTAGGATTATTGTGTAAGGCATATCCTACAATTCTAGAAAGATGTACATTTCCTAAAATCTTTGCAATTTCGCCATAGGTTAACACTTTACCTTTTGGTATTTTTTTTACAATTTCATATATTTTTTCAAAATTATTTAACATTTATCTCCTAGTTGTTAACTATATTCTATTATTTTTTTGCTTTAAAATCAAACATTTAAAAAAAATATTGACAATAAATATTTTTTGTTATAATTTGTTATAAAAGGTATAAAATGAAAAATTTAATTAATTCACAAGACTTAACAAAAATTGAACTAGAAAAACTTTTTGTTCTATCTGACAAAATGAACAAGCGTCAAAAAAAATATGATGATTCTCTAAAAGGATTTGTTATAGCAACACTCTTTTATGAACCAAGCACAAGAACAAGACTGTCATTTGAAAGTGCAATTCAAAAACTTGGTGCTGGATTAATATCAACAGAAAATGCAAAAGAAAGTGGTTCTGCTAAGAAAGGAGAAACATTGGAAGATACTATAAAAATTATTCAAGGTTATGCAGATATGATAATTTTAAGGCACTTTGATAATGATTCTTCTGATAGAGCATTAAAAGTTGCATCTGTTCCAATTATTAATGCAGGAGCAGGAAATGGCGAACATCCACCACAGGGACTTTTAGATATTTACACAATAAGGCAATACAAAAAAGAAATTAATAACACATCTATTGCCATTATTGGAGATTTAAAAAATGGAAGAACGGTCCACTCTTTGATTAAACTTTTGTGCCTTTATGAGAATATTACATTTTACGGTTTTTCCGTGAAAGGTCTTGAACTTCCAAAAAATTACATAGAATATATAGAAAGTCATAACGCAAAATACTTTATATGTAAAGATTTTTCCGAAATACCAAGTGATGTTAATTTTATTTACCAAACAAGAATTCAAACAGAAAGATTGGAAAATAAAAACTTTTCTATTGAAGACATAATTTTAAATAAAGAAAGATTTTCTAGATTTTCAGAAAATACATACATAATGCATCCTCTTCCAAGAACAAATGAAATATCTACGGACTTAGATGATGATAAAAGAAGTATATATTTTAAACAAGCACACAACGGAATACCAACAAAAATGGCGCTTATATACTCTATAATTAAAGATTTTTATAAAAATAAAAAGCATTTCTAAATTTGAAATGCTTTATTTTTCACTTATTACTTTTTTATTCCAAGTTCTTTTTTCACAATTAGGACATTTTAAATATCTTGTTCTTCCTGAATGCATAGCAAAAAAAACAGAAGAATATTTAGGTATATACCTATGT
This sequence comes from uncultured Clostridia bacterium, assembly GCA_944372715.1. Taxonomy (GTDB): domain Bacteria; phylum Bacillota; class Clostridia; order Christensenellales; family UBA1242; genus Caccopulliclostridium. The sequence goes on from CALVZZ010000026.1 coordinate 6,919, forward strand.
CCACAATTTTTACATTCATAAAAGCCAGCTATTTGCTCAATTCTGATGGCAAATCCAACTCCAATAAGTAAAACCGTAACACCATATATTATCAATATAATTTGCCAAACAACTTCTTTTACCAAGAAAACGGAAGAAAATAACATAACCAAATATGTAAAGAAAGATAAAATGCCTATGACCCATTCCAATGCAAGCATATGCTTTACAGATTTTTCTTGTCTATTTTTTAAAATTATTAAATTTTCTTCTGCACATTTCTTATAATCTTCTGTTGTTAATAATTTCCCAGATAAAAGCTCATTTGCTGAAATATCAAGTTCTTTACATAATGGCAAGATAAGAGAAGACTCTGGAAATCCTTTCCCACACTCCCATTTTGATATAGTTTTTTCGCTTACAAAAATTTTATTAGCTAATTCCAATTGCGTTAGTTTTTTATATTTTCTTCTTTCTGAAATAAAGTTTCCAATAGTTTTTAAATCCATACTTCACCCTTGATTAAGATAACATACATTTATTTTATATCAAACCTATCAATCGTAGAGTTTTATAAATTGGTTAATCTAACATAATAAGCTCGTAATTTCTAGAACCAACCCCTAGCTCACTAGCAGATTCAATTGTGTGAATACCATTTCTTGATTCCACTCTTTCAATAAAATGTCCTTTACCTTTATCATCAGATGAATAAACCAAATCTAAACACGCTTGATCAATTGCGACAGGGTCAAGAGAAGATAAAATACCTATATCTTTAAGACAAGGATCTTCAGCTTTTGCACAACAATCACAATCAACAGACATATTGCACATTATATTAATATATGCGATGTTTCCTTTAAATAAGTTAACAACAGAACTTGAAGCATCAGACATAGCTTCCAAAAACTTGTTTTGTTCTGCAAGATTGTCCCATAATATATTTTGATCCTTGGTTTTACCACCAGAATGAATCCAGCATTTTCCTGCAGTTGATGCGCAACCAATGGAAAGTTGTTTTAAAACTCCACCATATCCACCCATTGGGTGTCCTTTAAAATGTGAAATAACTAGCATTGAATCATAATTTAATATATTTTTCCCTAAAAAATTTTCCTTGATAACTTTTCCATTTGGAATTTTAACTTCTAAGTCTGGCCCTTCTGCATCCATAATATCAACACTAAAATACTTTGTCCAACCGTGTTCTGCAATTAATTTTTTGTGTTTAGCAGTTGTATTTCTTTCCCCTGCATAAGCCGTATTACACTCAACAACAGTTCCTTTTACAAAATCTATAATAGGACGCATAAATTCTGGTTTTAAAAAATTTTGGTTCCCCTTTTCTCCTGAATGTAATTTTACTGCAACTTTACCAATCAACTCTTTATTTAAAACTTTAAACATATCCACTAATTTTTCAGGTGTTAAAGTTTTTGTAAAATATACTTTTGATTTTTCCATAATCTCTCCTTATGTGTATTATAACACTTAAACAAAATTTATAAAAATATTTTGCATAACAAAAAAATACTAGCTCAGCTAGTATTTATCTTTGATCACTTATTGTTGCTTCACTATTGTTTTGTTGCAGATCAGCAATTGAACTATATGGAACACCAGAAGTTGTTCCACTTAAAAGCGCAATATCGACAGCATTTTCAGGTTCTCCCCAGGAATTTCCAGAAAATTGAAATAGTGCACCATCAACCACCCAACCTCTTGTGTTAAATACAACATTATGTGTTATATAACCCGTTGAATTTGGGTTCAAATATCCTGCCTGCCTTAAAGAATATATTATATTTCCATCTATCCAATTATTAGTTGTTGAACCTTGTGTAACAATACCTCTATTTACCACCCAAGTGTCAGAGCTTCCAGATTGTGTTGGTCCATAAATAATATTATTTCTTATAACATTGTCATTACCACCAATTTGTATAAATTCAACAGGATAAGGATTATCGCTTGTAAAAGTGAGTCCTTCAATTGTATTTCCACTTCCCGTGATTAAAAGTGGTACAACATTTGCTGTCAATAAAATAGTAGCATTGGGTTTACCTTGAATTGTTATATTGTTTTTTGATAAAGTTGTTGTTTCATCTATTGGATAAGTTCCATCATAAACATAGATAGTTCCATTGTTTGCTACAATATCAAGAGCATCACTAATTGTTGGCAAAGGATTAGACTGTGTACCTATTCCTCCCACAGTATTGCTTCTTACATAAAGACTGTACGGATTTACAACATTATTCCCTGCTGGACCTGTTGCGCCCGTTGGACCTGTTGCACCTGTTGCTCCCGTTGGACCTGTTGCGCCCGTTGGCCCTGCTGGACCTGTTGCTCCCGTTGGACCTGTTGCGCCCGTTGGCCCTGCTGGCCCTGTTGATCCTGTGGGGCCTGTGGGACCTAATATACCATTACTTGGACCTGTGGGACCTGTCGGTCCCGTTGGCCCTACTGAACCTGTTGGTCCCGTCGCACCTGTTGGTCCTGTTGCTCCTACTGAACCAGTTGGTCCTGTCGGACCTGTGGGACCTGTCGTAGAAAAATTAGAAGAAAAATTAGAAAAATTATTTAAACAATTTGGATAAGTTGGCTTAATTATATAATCACCTAAACAACTTTTTTTACCACATTTATAACTATTATTATTTTTGTCATTAATTGAATTTAACATATTAAAATATATGATATTTGTATTTTTTTTGATTTTAAACATTGAAATTAAAAAAAATTAAAAAATTTTTAAATTCTATTTGAAATAAGTAAAAATTATGATATATTGATTGAGCGAGGAGAGGTGTCAGAGTGGTCTAATGTGCTCGCTTGGAAAGCGGGTGTGGGTAACACCACCGCAGGTTCAAATCCTGTCCTCTCTGCCAATAAAAAATCTATCAGTGTTGCTGATAGATTTTTTTCAATATAAACTTCATTTTATTTTTTCTTCACAAAAGAAAAAGAACCATACTAATTCTGTAAGGTTCCTTTTTAATCTTTACTTTAATTTTTACAAAAAGAATTTTTTATATAGCACTAGGAGTTTCAACTTCCACAGGCATCAAACTTCTATATTGTTTCAGTCCTGTACCAGCTGGTATCAATTTACCTATAATAACATTTTCCTTTAATCCCATTAAATGATCAACTTTACCCTTTAATGCTGCATCTGTAAGAACTCTAGATGTTTCTTGGAAGGAAGCAGCTGAAAGGAAACTATCTGTTGAAAGAGAAGCTTTTGTAATGCCAAGCAAAATTCTCTTAGCAATTGCAGGAACTCCCCCTTCAGCCAAAACTTTTTCATTTTCAGCTTCATAAGTGAATACATCAACAACTTCTCCTGGAAGAAGATTTGTATCCCCTGCGCTTTCAATTTTTACTTTTCTAAGCATTTGACTAATGATAATTTCAATGTGTTTATCATTTATTTTAACATCTTGCGCTCTATAAACAGCAATAACTTCACTTAAAAGATAATCTTGCAAGCCTTTAAGACCTCTAGTTCTCAAAAGATCAGATGGATTGATAGAACCGTCTGTAAGTTGAGTTCCCGGTTCAACAGAATCACCTGTTTTGACTTTTAAGAAAGCTGGTTTTTTAACTTCGTATTCAACATCACCATCATCAGTTTTAATGGTAATAACAAAACTTTTAGCTTCTTGTTTAACTGATACTTTACCAGAAACTTCTGAAAGCACAGCTTCACCTTTTGGTCTTCTTGCTTCAAAAATTTCTTCAACACGAGGTAGACCTTTTGTTATATCGGCAGCAACCATAGCACCACCGGTGTGGAAAGTTCTCATTGTAAGCTGAGTTCCTGGCTCACCAATACTTTGAGCAGCGATAATTCCAACAGCTTCACCAACAGAAACTAAGTCTTTCCCAGCCATATTTTTACCATAACATTTAGCACAAACACCGTGTTTGCAACGGCAAGTAAGAAGTGAACGGATTTGAACACTCTTTATACCTGCCTTTGTGATTGCTTTTGCTTGTTCTGGAGTAATCATTTCATTAGCTTTAACAATAACTTCTTTTGTCTCTGGGTTGATTACATCATCAACCGAAACTCTTCCATTAATTCTTTCTTCTAATGTTTCTAAAACAACCTTATCTTCAACAAGGTCAGAAACCCAAACACCTTTAACCTTTTCTCCACGAGCTTCAAAACAATCTTCTTCATTAACAACAACATCTTGAGAAATATCAACAAGCCTTCTTGTCAAATAACCTGAATCGGCTGTTTTGATAGCTGTATCGGCAAGACCTTTACGACCACCACGAGAAGAAATGAAGTATTCAAGTGGAGTAAGTCCACCACGGAAACAAGATTTAACCGGAATATCAACCTTTTGTCCAGAAGCGTTTGACATAATTCCACGCATACCAGAAATACCATTCAACTGAACGTTATTACCACGAGCTCCTGAGATAACCATCATTTTAACAGGGTTGTAATCATCTAGATATTCAACAACAGCTTGTTGAACTTCTTTTGTTGCATCATTCCAGATTGCAATATTAGCTGAAAGTTTTTCATCAAGAGTGATAAGTCCACGACGAAGCAATTTTTCGTTCTCTAAAACTTTTTCCTCTGCATTTTTTAAGATTTGAGCTTTTGCTGTTGGTTCTTCCATATCGTAAACATTAATTGTAAGTGAACCAAGAGTTGAATATTTATAACCCATATCTTTAATTCTATCAACCATTTTAGAACATTCTGTTGTCCCTAAATTCTTGTATGCAATGCTTGTTAATTCTTTTAAGTCTTTCTTCATTACAGGTTTATTAATTTCAAGTTTAGCTTTGTTTTCTGGTTTGGTTCTGTCAACAAGCCCTAAGTTTTGTGGAATTGCCCAATTGAAAATAACTCTACCAATTGAAGTTTTAAATTTGTCGGTATATTTCACACCATCTATTTCCACAGTTCTTCTTAATGTAATTTCAGCTTGAATATCAAGATTTCCTGTCTGGTAAGCTATCATTGCTTCTTCTTCTGAACCGTATATTCCACCTTCACCCTTTGCACCAGGTCTTGTAAGTGTTAAATAGTAACAACCAACAACCATATCTTGTGATGGAGTTATAATAGGTTCACCATCAGAAAGTTTTAAGATATTGTTTGAAGCAAGCATAAGAGTTCTAGCTTCCGTTCTTGCATCTATGCTTAATGGAACGTGAATAGGCATTTGGTCACCATCAAAGTCTGCGTTAAAACCAGAACATACGCAAGGATGAAGCTTTATTGCTCTTCCTTCCACAAGTACAGGTTCAAAAGCTTGTATAGAAAGTCTATGAAGTGATGGAGCACGGTTTAGAAGTACAGGATGGTCCTTAATAACTTCAGCAAGTACATCCCATACAATAGGTCTTTCTTTTTCAATCAATCTTTTAGCACTTTTAATGTTATGAGATTGATTTAATTCTACAAGTCTTTTAATAATAAAAGGTTTGAAAAGTTCAAGTGCCATTTCCTTAGGAACGCCACATTGATACATTTTAAGTTCAGGTCCAACAACAATAACGGAACGACCAGAATAGTCAACACGCTTTCCTAAAAGCTGATGTGTATTCGTCCATATCCGGGTCCTCTCCCGTGAACCTTGACACTGAGAGGTCAGTGCATG
>CALVZZ010000027.1 GCA_944372715.1 uncultured Clostridia bacterium
CTTATCAGAATAAGTGTTTTTTATTAAAAAATTAAACACATATCGTAAACTCTTATATTTTATAAAGGATATAACCTTTGAAAAATGAATTTGTTGTCAAATCACTTTACAACTTGACAACAGTTGACAGCAGAAGTGCTGAAGTTTAACATTTTTGACTATCTAAAACTGCCTAAAACTCTAAGAAGCTATTTAAATTTCTTTTAAGATAAATTTCCCTTATCGGCAATTTTATACATTTATTTTTCTTGACTTTTTGCCGATATTTTTTTTATAATTTTACTAATTCAATAAAAAGGAATCTAATTTATGAAATATCTTTCAGTTAGTGAAGTTGCGAAAAAATGGGATTTAAGCGAAAGGTCTGTTAGAAATTATTGTGCTAAAGGCAGAATTAAAGGCGCTTTTATAACAGGCAAAACTTGGAATATTCCAGAAGATGCTATAAAACCTAATAGAATTGATGAAAAAAAGTTTAGCGATAACGAACTTTTGAACATTTTAGAAGAAGAAAAGGATATGCGCCTTAAAGGTGGAATATATCATAAAACTCAAATTGCACTGACATATAATTCAAATCATATTGAAGGTAGCACTCTTACCGAAGAACAAACAAGACTTATATTTGAAACAAACACTATTGGCGAAACAAAAGGTGTTAAAGTTGATGACATTGTAGAAACAAACAATCACTTTAAATGTTTTGACCTTGTTATTGAAAATGCAAAAAAACTTTGACAGAGAAATTTATCAAAGAACTGCATTTCACTTTAAAAGTTGGGACAAGTGATAGTTTAAAGTCATGGTTTAATGTTGGAGAATATAAAAGTCGCCCAAATGAAGTTGGTGGAAATGAAACTTGTCAGCCTGAGAATGTAGCAAAAGAAATGAAACAATTGTTGACAACATACAACTCGCTAAAAAATAAAACTATTGAAGATATAATTGCATTTCATTATCATTTTGAAAACATACACCCTTTTCAAGATGGCAACGGCAGAATTGGTAGACTTATCATGTTTAAGGAATGTTTAGCAAACAATATCGTTCCATTTATCATTGAAGATGAAATAAAAATGTATTATTATCGCGGTCTAAGAGAATGGAAAACCGAAAAAGGCTTTTTGCTAGACACTTGCCTATCCGCTCAAGACAAATACAAAAAATATTTAGATTATTTTAAAATTAAATATTAAAACAATATTTTAAACGATGTATTTTTAAATAGGAGTGTAAATGCTAAAAAAATTTGTTTTAGATACATGTGTAGTTAAAGATTTACTTAATTATCACAAAAATAAAAAACCAAAAAACAAAAATGGTGTAAATATAGAAAAATTGTATAATTATATAAAAGAGATGGAGTTTGATGAAGTATCAAAATGCTATTTAACAATTTATACATTTTATGAAGTTTTAAAAGATTTTAAAAGTGATTTTTCAAATGATGTATTTGAGTTTTATAATCTTTTATGCCCTCAAGCAGTGACATCACCAGAAATAAGAAAAGAATTTGATGATTATGATTTAATTAAGCTTCATCTAAAAAGTAGAGATAAACAAGAAAAAGTATTAAGTAGTTTAAGGAATTTAATTGCTGACAAGATTGCTGGTTTTATGACTGAAATATTTATGACAATGTTGAATATTTTTATCAGTTTGTTAAGTATAAGTTTAGAAAATGATAGTACAAGGGAGAAACAAATCAAAACAACATTGTGGGATATAAATACAACCATATATAATTCATTATTTGATGGAGTAAGGATTAATGTTGAAATAACCAAACATAGTGTTGTTAATTTTCTCAACAATGAATATAAAAAATTCATGAAATTAGTTGTTCTTTTTTTGCAAGAACTTGGAAATAAACCAAAAGTTTCGTACAAAAACATAAATAAGTTATTAATAAAATTAAATGAAGCGCTAAAAAATGATGATTATAAAAATAAAGAATCTAAAGAAAACTATGATATGTTTCAATCTTTTTATGAATGGTTTAAAACATATTATACTGAAAAATATCCACAAACTACTGAAAATGAAGTAAAAAACATATATAAGGATTTAATAATAAAATTAGCAAAAAGTGTTTGGACTCCTTTTGAGAAAGATGTTATGAACGAATATTTCTATGAAAATATACAAAAATTATTTTTTAGAGTTCTTGATCCGATACAAGTAAAAAAGAAAAGCAGAGATGCAACATATGGATTTGGTTTTAATGTAAACGATATAATTGATATGTATATTTTAAGATTATGTTTTAAAGGGAAATATTTAAAGGAAGATTTGCCAGTTTTAACTTCTGATGGCGAGATGAGAAAACGTATTGACAAATTTTTGCCATCCTCAAAAATATTGTATGAAGAGTTTAGAAGCACTAAAGGTTAACCTTTTGGTGCTTTTTTAATATAAAAAGTTCAAAAATACCCATAACGGTGAAACTACGGCTCTTTGTTTTTTTACAATTTTTGCATTACAGTTGTAAAATCTTCAAAAAAATCGAAAAATTGCTTGCTTTTTAGCTTTTTTAAGTATATAATATCATTGTAAAAAGTAAAAACCCTTTCAATACTAGGTATCAAAAGGGTTACTTCATTTAGATATACTATCTAACGACACATATGTAGTATATCATAAAACTTCTAAAATTACAACTAGTTTTAATTCATTGAAGGCTTTTTATAATTTATTTTATAAAGGAGGAGTAAAATGACTTACTATGTTACTCACGTTAGATATGACAAAAATGATGATTTAATAGAAAAGGTTCGACTTATCGATGGCTCTGTTTTCACCAAAAAACAAATGATTGTTTTATTAAATAACGGATCTGAAGCTTACACTTATTATGATTGGCATGTTGGTGACCATATTCATATCGTTGACAATGAATATTTAAGAACAGACGGCAACCATATTAAATGTGACAATCTTGGGAATTTGCCAAGATTTTAAAAGTTAGACAATTAAGAATGATATCCTAGTTTACATTCTTGTTTTATTAAGGAGATTCAATGAAAATAAAAGATATTTGTACATTATTGTTTTCAATACCTATAAAAAACAAAATACCAAATGTAGAAAAAAATTTTTGGGTTACACAAGCAGACTTAAAAGAAAATAATGTAACTGAAATAAATGAAGACTATATTGATTTTGATTTAAAGACTTGTATTAAACCTGTAAAAAATGATATTTTGATAAAACGAAACAATCCAACTTACGTAAATATTTATGATGATGATAGAGAAACATATTTAGGAAACAATTTGGTAATTGTCAGAACTAAACAGATTGATGTAAAGTATTTGGCATTCATAATTGAGCAAAAACTTGCAAAACTTAATGCGTTGACTAATAATAGCACCCTTTCAAAAGCTTTAAATAGAGAAATGCTAGAACAAATTGAAGTAGCAGAAATAGACAAATTTAAACAAAAAATAATCGGTGAGATATGGCTTTTAAATAAAAAGAAAAATCAACTAATAGAAAATTTGATAGCAAAGGAAAAATTAAAGCAAAAAATAACACAACAAAAAATTTATAATAATTTAGGAGAAAAATAAAATGACAAATCTTAAGAAAACAACAAAAGAAGATATAAAAAAAACTTTATGGGCAGCAGCAGA
>CALVZZ010000028.1 GCA_944372715.1 uncultured Clostridia bacterium
TCTGCACTTTTTGCACTTATCCACGGTTCTTTGCAACAACTTTTGTTTCCTTTCCTTTTTGGATTAATTTTAAGCTTTACAGCATATAAAACAGGAAGCGTTATTTCTTCAATGATAATTCACTTTATTAATAACGCCACTGTGGTTGTTTTAAACTATATAAATTTCAATTTTGCAATAGATTTGCCAACTTGGTCATTTGTTTTAATTTCTATAATTTTGTGTGCTTTAACATTTGTCGTTGTTTGGTTGCTTGGAAAATTATTAAAAAATGTTGATAAAGCACAAACATTTTCAGAAGAAGAACAATTAGAAATTATTAATATGAAAAATAATGAAGTAATATCAGATTTTCCGATTGTTTTAGGTGTTATTTTAGGCGCATTGTTTTTAGTTATTGACATTTTAAGTGGATTGGGGGTTATTGTGCTATGAAGCAAAGAACAGATTTTTTTAATACATCAATCACATATTTTACATTAATAGTTTTGTTTGTGCTTGTTAGAATTTCAACTGCATTAAATTTGTTTGACTTTTTAGGGAGTGTTGGAAATTATTTACTGAATGCTTTAATTCAAATTGGATTTATGTTTTTGCTTTCTACATTTATGTTTACAGGCTTAAAAAAACAAAAGGTGAGTAAGACTTTTAAAGATTTTAGATTTAACAAAATAAATTTTAAAAGTGTTTTAATTTGTGTTGGTATAGGGTTAATTGTATTTATTTTAAATATTGCTGTATCATCATTTTTTAGCTTTATTTTACAATTTTTAGGTTATGGTTATTCCACAGGAGTATCTTCAGGTACAGTTTCTTACCCCTTTTGGCTCTTTATAGTATCTTTAATAACAACAGCTGTTTTACCAGGTTTTTGTGAAGAGGTGGCACATAGGGGATTGCTTTTAAATGGATTTAGAGAACTGGGAATGAAAAAAGCAATTTTACTTTCAGCTTTATTGTTTGGGCTTATGCACTTAAACATAGAACAGTTCTTCTATGCAACATTAATAGGTGCACTTTTAGGGTTTTTAACCATATCAACAAATAGCATATTTCCTGCAATGATAGTTCACTTTATGAACAACGCTATAAGTGTTTACTTAGAGTTTGCAAGTGTAAACAAGTTGTTTTTAGGAGATTTTTTGTCTAGAATTGGTGAAATGGTTTCAGGCTCTAATATGATTGTTGCAATGTTAATAATACTTTTAGTTTTGATAAGCGCAATTTTTCTTCTATGTTGGCTGGTGTATCTTTTGTTTAAGCAGACAACAGGAAGAAAGCTTGGAAGTTTAGTAAATGATTTAAGAACTACAATTTTAGGAAGTGGCAACCAAGAAGAAAAAAATGATCAAAAAGTTGAAGGTCAAGAGCAAGTTTTAGAAAATCAAAATGCTTATAATCCTGTTAAAGAGCTTTCTATAAAAATTCCCACAGAATATTTTGGAATGAATATAACGCAAACAAGAAAACCAGCTTTTGTTGAAAAAATATTTTTGTATAGCACATTGATTTTAAGTGTAGGTATAACAATTTCAACTTTTATTTGGGGCGTTCTATGAAAGAAGTTTATATGCAGTTAGCTTTAAAAATGGCTTTAATTGCGAAAAAGAAAAACGAAGTGCCTGTTGGTTGTGTAATTGTCAAAGATGATAAAATCATATCAAAAGCTTACAATACAAGAAACAAATCGCAAAATGCAGTAAATCACGCAGAAATTTTAGCTATAAGAAAAGCGTGTAAAAGATTAAAATCTTGGCGATTAGAAAATGCAGAAATTTATGTAACGCTTGAACCTTGTCCAATGTGCGCTGGTGCAATAGCTAATGCTCGCATTAAAAAATGTGTTTTTGGAGCTTATGACAAAACATCAAATTCAGGTTTGACAAAACAAATTTTTGAAGATAAAAGGCTTAATCATAAAGTCTTGTTCGAAGGTGGAGTTTGCGAAAGCGAATGTTCAGAACTTATGACAAGTTTTTTTAAAAACAAGAGAAAAAGTTAAAGTTCTTTACAAATAGTAAAAAATATGTTTTAATATTCTAGATAACAGGAGATGAAAATGAAAAAAATTGCAATAGCAACAGATTCTAATAGTGGTATAACACAGGCAGAAGCAAAGGAGAATAATATTTTTGTTTTACCAATGCCATTCACAATCGGAGAAGAAGAGTATTTTGAAGATATAAATCTTTCCCAAGAAGAATTCTATGAAAAGCTAAACAATAATGAAGATGTTTTTACATCTCAACCATCTTTGGGGGCTTTAGAAGAATTTTGGGACTCTATTCTAAACGACTATGATGAAATCATATACATACCTATGTCCAGTGGGCTTTCTAAAAGTTGCGAAAGTGCAATCAACTTTGCAAATGAAGAAAAGTATGTTGGAAAAGTTTTTGTTGTTGACAATCAAAGAATTTCTGTTACGCAAAAGGGAAGTGTTTACACTGCAAAAAAACTTGTTGCAGAGGGAAAATCATCAGAAGAGATTAAAGAGATTCTTTTAGAAACAAAGTTTGATAGCAGTATTTATATTATGGTAAACACGTTGAAATATTTAAAAAAGGGTGGCAGAGTTACGCCAGCTGGTGCTGCAATTGGTACTCTTTTAAACATAAAACCTGTTTTGCAAATTCAAGGCGGGAAACTTGATGCGTTTAGAAAGGTTATGAGTGTTAAGTCTGCTTGTCAAACAATGATAGAAGCAATTAAAAAAGATTTAAATGGAAGATTTAAAGATATAAAATCGGAAATGAGATTGTGTATGGCATATACACATAACAAAGAAGCAATAGAAAAATTTAAGGAAGAAGTAATAAAGGCAATTCCCGACATAAAATTTAGTTGGTGTGATCCACTATCTTTAAGTGTGTCGTGTCATATAGGACCAGGAGCATTAGCGCTTGCTATGTATAGGGAGATATAACTAAAGCATATTTGGGAATTGGGTATTGACAAAACTTAAATTTTTTGCGACAACTCTTAAAGAAGGTGATAGTTTTGAATAAAAAAGTAGATATAAGATTAGTAGTAGGTAATTATCTTATTATTAAAAAAACTAAAACAAATGAGACTACGGCAACATTCAATGAAATAGACAAATATATAAAAGACCTTAAAAAAGAAGTTAAGGAAAAATCAAATATTATATTGGAAATAAATTTTGATAGAGAAAGTTTGCTTTATTATAAAAAATACTATTTTACCTATGAAAATGGTGTTGAAATAAACAAAAATGTTGAATATGCAGATTTTAGATTGCGTTTTGTTGGTGCTCTTGGTGAAGAAATTTTAGTATCGGCATACAAGGT
>CALVZZ010000029.1 GCA_944372715.1 uncultured Clostridia bacterium
ACTTGACCATAAATTTCAATAGCATTACCAAACCTAACATTATTTTGATTTTGCCTAGAACCTCCAATATACCCAAACTCACAATTTGTCACAGTTAAATTTGCAACAGTACCCGTTCCTATTCCGTGATTCCCTGCAAATATAATTTTTAAATTGTCGACTACAAGGTTTGTTTTGCCATAAATTCCATTTATGCCAACTGCGAACTCAATTTTATCATACTTTAATTTAGGATTAATTTTGGAATAAACATAAACATATTTTCCCGTATTATCACCACTGCTTGCTTTTCCACTATGATAAAACTCCAATTCATTGTTTAAAACATCAGATAGTATCAAATTTTCTTCATTAAAACTTTCATCAAATGATATTTTTTGTCCTACCTCATAAGAATAATCACTAAAATATTGTTTGTTTGAGAGAGAATCATCATCTTTGAAAAACCATATAGCACCAACATCTTCCTTTATTATTTCACTAAACATCCAAATATTTTCTTCCACACAAGTCCAATCTCCTTCGACTGAAGCATCATAAGGAGAGACATTTATAATTGGCTTTTGTTTTGACTCATCTCCATAAGAACCCAAAAGTATATTACTTTTACTTATGGTGATATTTCCACGAAACTCATCTCCTCTATTGAATAATACACAATCTCCACTTTGAATAGTATCAACAAATTCCGATTGTAATTTTGAAAGTGTTTTCCAAGCCGTTTGTGGTGTTTTTCCATCTGCATTGTCATCACCATCATTTGAAATGTAATATATTTTTCCAGAAATCGTTTTAGTATTAGTATTGGAAGTACTTCTTATTTCATTTATTCTATTAATTGTTTTATCATTTACAGATAATGACATTTCATTATTAGTTTTTATAGAAAAGTACAATAAAAGCCCAGAAATAACTAAAATTGAAATAATAATTATTCCCAAAATTATTCTATGTGTTCTTTTCATATTTCACCTTTCTTAATATTTTTTTACGATTAATGAAAAATTAATAAATCTATAACAAAATTATATCAGTTAAAATTAAGCAAATCAATAAAGTTTTATAATTTTTATAATTATTTAAAATTATTTTATTGTTTTTTCAAATTATGCTATCATATATTAATAAAACAAATAATAAAGACAAATATATTAAGGGGTTATATGAAAAGTTTTTTAAAAATTGTATTTACTTTCGCAACCATATTAATTGTTTCATTGATAATAATTGATATAGTACCCATTGAAAAATTTTTAGGAATTAGTTTTGCAACTATTACTTTCTATGTATTTATTGCTTTATTTATTGTTTATTTAGTTGCTTTGCTAACCTTTATTATAATTAACAGAAGAAAAAAAATTATAGAGATTGTTGAATTTAGCGCCCCCAATGATATGACACCTGCTGACGCTGGATTTGTTATAGATAAAATTGTTGATAATAAAGATGTAAGTTCTCTGCTTATATATTGGGCACAAAAAAAATATTTGTCAATAATAAATCAAAATGAAAAAACAATTATTTTTAAAAAACTCAAAAACTCTGATGAAAATATGAAAGAATATGAAAAAATATTTTTTGATACGATGTTCGCAAAAAATGATGAAGTAAATCTAAATCAACTCCCTGAAATAATCTCTCCTATTTCCAATCAACTTGTATATAAAATTAAAGAAGAAAACACTCAAAAATATTTTAGTTCAAAAGTTACAAACATTTCTATATGCTTTACTTTAGCCATTACAAGTGCATTAATTTTTATTTCATATTTTCTTGGAAACGGTGGAAATTTTTCTATTTATTGTGGATTGGTGATTTTCTTAATAAGCACTATCTTTTCAAAAATTTCTAGTAAAGTTTATACCGATAAAAGAATAAAGGGAATTATTCCATATCTTTCTGGGATTGTGTTGTTCTTAATACTTGCTATTATAAATTTATTATTTTCTTTTACAAGTTTTTATTCAATAATATTAATAAGTGTTGCAAGTTTGCTTTGTCTTATAACTTATATTTTGTGCCCTTTAATTGAATACAGGAACAAAAATGGTAAAAAAGTTCTTGGAAGTTTACTAGGTTTAAAACATTATATTGAAGTTGCTGAAAAAGAAAAAATTGAAAAATTGGTTCAAGATGAACCAGAATTATTTTATTCTGTTTTGCCTTATGCCTATGTTTTAAATATTACTAATAAATGGATTGAACAATTTAATTTTGTAAAAATTATAGACAAAAAAAATAAAAAAGAATTGTATTCAGCAATTGGTTGCATTCTTGTGTTTTGTGTTTTGGGAGAAGGCTTTTCAATTTTAAGCGATTTGCTGAGTGGTTTTAAAACTAAAAGTCGTAAAAATAAATAATGTTTTGCTAATAAATATTTGAATATTTAAAAATTATATGCTACATTTTAAAGGGGCAATATGAAAGATGTTTCAATTTTAATTGAAGATTATAAATTTAATTTTAGAGTTTGTGCACTTATTGAAAATAAAGGGCGATATCTTTTAGAGAAAAATATTAACACAGATTTTTTGAATATGCCAGGTGGAAGAGTACATAGTGGAGAAAATACTTATGACGCTATTGTTAGAGAACTCGACGAAGAACTTGGTCTTAAAGATATTAAACCTAAGCTTATAAAAATTTCAGAGCAGTTTTTTGAATTTAATAATAATAAATATCACGAATTAAATTTTGTATATTACGTAAAACTTGATAAAGACAATGAATTATGTAGAAACAACAATATAACAAATAAAGATAATGAGAATGAGACAATGTTATGGATTAAAAAAAAAGAATTAAAAAAATATAAGATATTGCCTGAATTTATATATGACTTAAAATTCTCAAACAAGATTTCTCATTTGATTTATGATAAAATTAAAAAAATAAAATATGAAAAATAAAAAACACCAAATATTTTTTGGTGTTTTTTATCAAATTATTGTGAAATGTGTTTTTTTACATTGATAAATTTGAAGCATTTTCTGAATTCTTGGACGCAACAGCTTCTTTATGTATAGCAATAATTGTAGTAATTTGATTTTTTAAATTTTCAATTTTATGAAAATCTGCGCTTCCATTTTCATTTTTGCACTTCATTATTTCATTTATAGCGTCTTCTTTCAATGCAACAAATAAGCTTGCTACAACTCTGCTTTCCCTTAATCGTTTACTTGCAAAAGCATATGCCTTTGCATTGTTGTTTACGGCTATGGCAACTATTTCCATATCGTCACCATATATATTGGAGAAATGTTTTAACATAAGTCCGTTGTTTTTTACAATTTCTAAAACACATTTTTTGTCCACAATCATTTGATTGTTTACAGCAGTCCTTGCAGTCTGCCCATTTTGGTTTTCCATAATTAAATTTTTTACCGTCCTTTATTAAATATTATAATAATATTTAATCCTTGCAATTATGAATAAAATTTTTTAAAATGTCAATGATTTTATAAAAAATATTTTTATTTAGCTATAATAACGGAGCAAACATTCTAAATATAATTTGACCAATTTTATTTGTGAATGGTTTCTTTTTAAAATATGTTAAATCTATTTGATTGGAATTTTTAATATCTTCTTTAATAATATTAAAACATTTTAATAGTGTTTTTTTATCATATAATAATGCATTTATTTCAAAATTTAACGCAAAAGAACGATTATCGGCATTACAAGTACCTACACTTACACAAGTATCATCAATTAAAAGCAATTTTGAATGCAAAAAACCCTTATACAAATAAACTTCTGCTCCACACTCTACCATTTCTCTTGCATAGGATTGCGTTGCCAAATATACAAATTTTTTATCTGGCTTGTTTGGTAACATTATAATTACCCTAACATTGCTTTTTATTGCCTGTTTTAATGCAGAAATAAATATATCATCTGGTACTAGATATGGAGTTTGAAGAACAATACAATGTTTAGCTGAATTTATCATCTTTATATAACTTTCTTTTATGTAATGATTTTCGCTTTCAGGCCCACTTGTTACAATTTGTGATACCACATTCCCACACTTTTCAAACTTTGGAAAGTAGCCAAGCATTACAAGTTCCGTAGAAGAAATGTGTATTTTTTTGCAAAATAACCAATCATTAAAAAAAGCATTTTGAAGACCATAAACAGCATTACCTTCCACCCTTATATGAGTATCCCTCCAAGGTGACAACTTCTTTTTTAGTCCCATATGGTCGTCCCTTAAATTAATTCCACCTGTATAACCTATTCTCCCATCAATAACAACAATTTTTCTGTGATTTCTGTAATTCATTTTAAGATTAATAAGTCTTATACCAAAAAGTGGTGGAAAAAATTCTGCAACTTCTCCTCCTGATCTTTTTAACCTTCTAAAAAATCTTCTTGGAGCACCTAAACAACCAACACTGTCAAAAATTAATTTAACTTTTATTCCTTGCTTTGCTTTTAAGCAAAGAATATCCATTATTTCCTTACCCACTCCCTTGTCGTCAAAGATGTAATATTCCATATTAATGGAATGTTTAGCATTTAACAAATCTTTTTTTAAAGCTTGTATTTTATCTTGTCCTGAAATATAAAATTCCACATTATTATCAAAATAGGGCAAGCTTTTAGAAGCTTTATGATTAAAAGAAACTAATTCTCTTTCTGAACTAGATAGTTCTGGCAACCTTTTAAGCTCTTCCCAAATAAAGTTTTCATATAATCCTTCATACAGAACTTTTCTTTTTAGCATTCTTTTGGTTTTAATACTAAGACCACTTCCGAAAACTATATAAAATAAGAATCCCAAAATTGGAACAAATGCTAAAATCACAAGCCACGAGATTATAATCTCGGGCTTGCGTCTTTCTATTAGCATCATCATTCCAATAAGAACAATGTTTACTATTAAAATAATAAGCGAAATGTATTCCATAAACTCCTTAAATTATATTTCTTCATTTTTGGTAATTGTATAAGTATAATTATAACCGTCACCTGTTGCTTTATCAAAGGAGAAAGCTTCACTTAAATCTATTTGCAATTCTCTACTTTCAATAATCTCTAGGCTTCCATTTGAACAATCAATGTTGTAACTTCCTGCTTCACTAACCGTTATAATTGTCCCATTAGAAATTAAATTATAATCTGTAATATCAGTATCAAACATAATGTATGATAATGATGATGTCTCGTCTTGTCCTACACCTGCAACCTTTACAAATGAATATTCATTATTGTTTGTTTTACTTTGTAATAAAATATAATCCCCTGCACTTACATTGCCTGTATTTTGAAATTCATCTGTTGTAGTTAAAATATATGTATTTTGATACAAATTATCAAGGAAAATTTTCCCTAAATCTATTGTCGTTCCTGCAGCTTCAACATATGCCATTGAATTAGTATTATTAATAGAAATAATATAACTACCCGAACTAACTGATATTATTGTCCCATTAGAAATTAAATTATAATCACTTACATCAAATTCAAACATAATGTAACTTGGTGAAGAATCTGAAGAATCTTCATTTTGACCAACACTTGTAACCTTTACAAAAGTGTATGTATTCGTGTTTGTTTTATTTTGTAAAAGTATGTAATCTCCACTCTGTACATTCTCTCTCCCTTCAAAATCACTTGTTGGTGTTAAAATATAGGTCTCATCATAACCATTACCGTTTGGACCAAAATCAAATATTTCAGCTAAATTTATTTGTTTGTTTGTTGGATTCACATTCACAAACACACTTTCAGTT
>CALVZZ010000030.1 GCA_944372715.1 uncultured Clostridia bacterium
TTAATAAAACCTTTTTCAAAGTCAGTGTGAATTTTACCAGCTGCCTGAGGTGCCTTTGTACCTTTCTTTATAGTCCAAGCTCTAACTTCTTTTTCACCAGCTGTCAAAAAACTCATAAGCCCCAAAAGGTCATAACTTTTAACAACAAGCTTTTCAAGTCCACTTTCTTTAATGCCTAATTCTTCCTTAAAAAGCTCTTGTTCTTCTTCTGGTAAAGTAGAAATTTCTTCTTCAATTTTAGCGCACATAGAAACAACTTCTGCACCCTCTTTTTTAGCATAATCCTTTACTGCCTTCACATATTCATTATCTTCTTTACCAATTTCATCTTCATCAATATTTGCAACATAAATAACAGGTTTTGTTGTGAGAAGAAACAAATTTTTTACAATAGGAATTTCTTCTTTTGTAAAATCTAATATTCTTGCTGGTTTCCCATTTTCTAAACATTCTTTAATCTTTTTTAAAACTTCAACTTCCAAAGCAACAGTCTTATCCCCTGTTTTAACAAGTTTGCTTCCACGCTCAAACCTTTTTTCCACACTTTCTAAATCTGATAAAACAAGTTCTAAATTAATTATGTCTATATCTCTTTTAGGGTTCACTCCTTCATTTACATTAATAATTTTTTCATTTTTAAAACATCTTACAACTTGTACTATTGCATCACATTCTCTTATATGACTTAAAAATTTGTTACCAAGACCTTCACCTTTACTTGCACCTGCAACAAGCCCAGCTATGTCAACAAATTCAATAGTAGCTGGTGTTATTTTTTCCGTCTTATAAAGTTCTCCCAGCTTGTCCAATCTTTCATCTTTAACTGCAACAATCCCAACATTTGGTTCTATTGTACAAAAAGGATAATTTGCACTTTCAGCACCAGCTTTTGTTATTGCATTAAACAATGTACTTTTCCCAACATTTGGCAAACCCACTACGCCAATTTTCATATGTTACTCCCTTTAAATGTTATAATTTTAAACAATATTTCAAAAACTTGAAAATAATTATTAACAACCATATAATCAACTTTTCCTATAATATTTTGAAGTGGCAAACCACCATATGATGTGCTATCAGTAGTATGCCCACGATTATCCCCCATTAAAAAAATCTCATTTTGTGGGATTTGATAAAATCCATATAATTTTTGGTTTACCTTATCCATTATATAAATTTTATTTTCTGGCTCTTTTTTTAACAAAATTTCAAAATGTTGTTGTTGAATAATATTACCCTGAATGTCATCTAAATAACTTTCATTAACTTTAAAAGATTGTAAACAATCTTCATAATTTTCTACTCCATTAGGAATTCTGTAAAAATTAACAACTCCATTTTCATCGGCAATAAACCCAATTTTATCACCTTCAAATCCCATAATCCTTTTAATAACAGTAGTGCCTTCTTCCGTTGTTGCCACCACAACATCTTGAAATTCACCTTTGTTGTTAACATCAACATAAACACCATTAGTGTCTGTACCTGATGCATTAATTGTCGGATACATAGATTGACCCTTAACAGGATAATATTCGTGTGTGTAAATAAAAACAAATAAGCTTAAAAATAAAGCCATAACAACAGCAAATATGACATAAGAACCTTTATTTTGTATTGTTTTTATTTTCCTCATTTTTCTCCTTAACAGGTGTACACCCACAATAATTTTGACGATACAATCCGTATTCTTTACTTAATTGCAAACTTCTTAAATATCCATTTTTCTTCTTAAAATCAGATATTAAAAAATTAATATTATATTCCTTTTGCAATTCAAAACCAATTTCATTAATCCAATTTGCATTTTTGTGAGGACTTACAGAAAGTGTGGTTGTAAAATATTCAAATTTAAGATTTTTAGCTAATATAGCAGTTTCTTTCATTCGTAAAAAATAACACTTTTTGCATTTTAAAGAGCCTTCACCTAGATTTTCACAATCTTTCATTTCATCGTGATATTTTTTATTATCATATTCACCTATTATATAACTTATTTTTAATTTTTCAAGTAGATCTACTTGTTCTTTCAATCTTCGTTCATATTCGTCAAAAGGTACTATATTAGGATTGTAAAAAAATACTGTAATTTCAAAATGATTACAAAGCTTTTCAAGTACAGAAGAAGAACAAGGTGCACAACAACTGTGCAACAACAATTTAGGCTTATTGAACAAATTGCTTATTATGTTTTCAAATTCCAAATTGTAATCAACCACGAATATCCTTCTCCTCTATATACTGCAATAAATTCATACTATAAACACTATCTTCACCAACGATTATATGATCTTCAAGTCTTACATTATTAATTTTTAAAAATTCTCTTAAATTTTCCGTTGTTTCTATGTCTGCCTTAGAAGGCCTAGGATCAGCACCTGGATGATTATGTGCAAATATTACTGAACTTACAGATTTATTTAACAAAAATAAACTCAAATCCTTTTTATCAATTGCAACATTGTTCTTACCACCAACAGAAATAGTCTTTTCTGCAACAACTCTTCCCTTATTATTTAATCCTGTAACAATGAATTCTTCATTAGATTTATTTTCTAGCCTTGGTTTAAAATATGCAATCATATCACCGATAGTATTAATAACAGGATTTTTACCCAACCTATCAATTTGATATCTTCTAAAAATTTCAGGCAAAAGTTTAATTAATGTTGCAGATCTTTCACCCAAACCAAAAATATGGACAAGCTCAGAAAAATCAGCATCCAAAACTTTGGAAAAACTACCAAAATGATTTAAAAGTTCGTGAGCAAGTGGATTTGTATCTTTTCTTGGAATAATTAAAGTCAAAACAAATTCAAGTGCATTAATATCATTTAATTTGTCAAATCCTACTTGTTTAATTGTTTCAAGCAATCTTTCCCTATGCTTATGATGAGTATTTTTCTTTTGTTCCATATTTTTGTATTATATCACATAAAAAAAATAATTAATAGCATTTGACATTACTTTTTTAATTTGCTACCCTTTACACAAAGGGGGATAAAATGAAAATAGGAATATCAGCAGATTCCACCTGCGACATACCAAAAGAGCTTATAGAAAAATATGATATTAACATAATACCATTATATGTAAATTTAGAAGACGAACAATATACAGAAGCTGAAATTACTCATAAAGAAATTTATGATTTTGTTTCAAAAACAGGGGTTTTACCCAAAACATCTGCAAGAACAGTTATTGAGTATAAGGAAGAATTTGAAAAGCTCAGAAAAAAATATGATGCATTGATTCACTTTTCACTTTCTTTTGAAATTTCCAGCACAGGCAATAATGCTTTACAAGCTTCAAAGGAACTAGAAAATGTTTATGTTATCGACACAAAACAACTTTCTTCTGGTTCAGGTATATTGGTTTTATCAGCTGTCGACAAAATCAATGAAGGCAAAACAATAACGGAAATAATTAACGAGCTTGAAGGAGAAGCAGACAGAGTACAATCTTCTTTTATAATAAATAAGTTAAATTACTTGTATAAAGGTGGAAGATGCTCAGCCGTTGCAGTATTTGGTGCTAATCTATTAAAATTAAAAATAAGAATACAACTTGTAAACGGTAAAATGGAAGCAACAAAAAAATATATGGGGCCATTAAAATCTGTACTACCAAAATATGTTGACGATATAATTAAAGAAAAACCACCTGTTCTTAAAAGATGTTTTGTAACTTCTTCATCAGAAATGGAAGATGTAAAGCCTGAAATTATAGAAAAAGTAAAGGGCTTAGGATTTAAAGAAGTAATACCAATGCAAGCTGGTGCTACAATTTGCAGTCACTGTGGTCCTGAAACAATAGGAATTTTGTATTTAACACAACCATAACTCATAAAACCCTTTAAATATAAGGGTTTTTTATTATAAAATTAAAAAATGTGTGTTAAATCAGTTTGAAAAAAATATAAAATGGTCTATAATATATGTGTTTAAGTAATTAAACAATAAATATAAAAGGGGTAACGTATGAACAAAGGAGAATTCATTAAATCAGTTGCTGAAAAAGCAGGGTTAACACAAAAGGAAGCTGGTGCAGCTTATGATGCAATGGTTGAAACAATCGTTGATGCATTTAAAGCAAACGATAAAGTAGCTCTTGTAGGCTTTGGAACATTTGAACTTAAATGCAAACCAGCAAGAACAGGAATCAATCCACAAACAAAACAAACTGTTCAAATTGCAGCTTCAAAAGCACCTTCTTTCAAGGTTGGCAAAGCTTTCAAAGACTTATTTAATTAAGAATTTGAATTATAAAAAAAACAAGGGTACTTCAACTTCCCTTGTTTTTTTATTTTGAATTTTATAAGTCAAGCATTTTTTCTTTTTAAATTATATCACAGAAACAAAACTTAAAAAGATTGCCACAAAGCATAAAACTAAATCAGGCGTAAATAAAACTTTTTTATCTCTTTTTAAGATTAGTATCAAAGATGTCAATGCACAAGCAACAGCTCCAGCAAATAAAATTAAATAAAATACAATCATTACTGTATAGCTAGATGTTGCAAGCACAATTGCAAAAAAGTTTTTTAAAAATGTTAAGCAAATACTAACAATTGATAATATATAAGGAATAAAATCTTTTGAAATCACAATCTGACTTCTCTCCTTTTTTTGTTCATAAGTTTCTTTCTCTTCAGGTTCTTCAATTATTATTTCTTCCTTGAAATCTTCTTGCATAATTCCCTCCTTTTAAACTTTAACGATTTTTAACATATTCGTTTGCCCAGAAACTTCTGGGGTACCAGTTGTTACAACTATTATATCATCTTTTTTAACAAGTTCAAGCTCTTTTGCAATATTTTCTGCAAAAACAATCATTTCTTTTTCTGAACTTATTATATCATTTTTATATGCAGTTGTATTCCAAGAAAGTGCCAAACTATTATAGGTTTCTTGATTTGGTGTGATTGCCAAAATTGGAGTTGACACTCTATTACTAGAAATTTGATGTGCTGTGTCACCACTTGAAGTAAACACAACAATTAATTTCGCTTTCATTTGAACTGCATTTTGACAAGTTGTTTTACAAATTGAATCACTAACCCCATAAACATTTTTTTTATGTGAAATAAAATCATAATTATAATTAATGTGTTTTTCAGCTTCAACAAGAATTTTAGACATTGTTTTAACCACAAGAGCTGGATGTTTTCCAATTGCCGTTTCCCCCGAAAGCATTGTTGCAGAAGCTTTTTCATAAATTGCGTTTGCAACATCACTTACTTCTGCCCTTGTAGGTCTAACAGATGTCGTCATACTTTCTAGCATTTCCGTTGCAACAATTACAAGTTTGCCATAATCAAGACACTGAGAAATAATTTTCTTTTGAATATTAGGAAGTTTTTCAAGTGGAATTTCAACTCCTAGATCTCCTCTTGCAACCATAATTCCATCACTAACTTTTATAATATCTAAAATATTTTTAATACCAGAAGCATTCTCTATTTTACTTATAATTTTGATGTTTTCTCCACCATTTTGTTTCAAAAATTTTTTTAATGAAAGAACATCATTCTTATTTGAAACAAATGAAGCAGCAATAAAATCTGCTTTACTTTCAATTGCAAACAATAAATCTTCCTTATCAACATCGCTTAAATAATCACCTTCTGGAACAATCCCTGGAACATTTAAGCCTTTGTTGTTTGTCAATTTTCCACCAAAAAGAACTTTACAAATGATATCAGTTTCAGTTATTTGTTTTACTCTTAAAACAACAAGTCCGTTATTAGCATATATCTTGTCACCAATATTAACTTCTTTTACTAGTTTTTTATAAACAAGTCCAACAATGGTTTCATCACCAACAACATCTCTTGAAGTTAAAATGAAT
>CALVZZ010000031.1 GCA_944372715.1 uncultured Clostridia bacterium
AAAAATTTAGAAAATGTGCTTGCTTGTGTGACAGTTGCTAAACTATGTAAAATCAAAAATGAAGATATTCAAAACGCAATTTCAAATTTTAATGCATTATCTCATAGGCTTGAACTTGTTGATATAATAGACAATGTAATGTTTGTTGATGACAGTAAATCTACTAACATAGCAAGTACACTTTGTGCAATTCAAAGTTTTAAAGATAAAGACATTATACTTTTACTTGGCGGAAGAGATAAAAATTTAGACTTTTCACCAATTTTTAAAAATAAGCTATATGGTGTTGTTTGTTATGGCGAATGTGGACTTAATATATTGTCGGTTGCAAAAGCTGAACATATTTTTTATGAAGAAAATCTTAAAAATGCTTTTTATAAAGCGTACGAAATTGTAAGACCAAATAGTATTGTTTTGCTTTCCCCAGCTTGTGCAAGCTTTGATGAATTTGAAAATTATAAAAAACGGGGTGAATACTTTAAACAACTAGTAGATAGACAAAAGAAGGGCCTATGAAAAAAAGAAAAATACATTTTAGTGGATTAGAGATAACCATTATTGCTTGTGTTTTACTGCTATGTATTATTGGTTGCATTATGGTGTATAGTGCAAGTTTTTATTCAGCTGAAAAAAACTTTGGGAACAAGTACTTTTTTTTAATTAAGCAAATTATAGGCGTTGTCTTAGGACTCGTTGGTATGTTTGTTGCAAGAATGATTGACCATAACAAATTAAAAAAATTCAAGTGGATTGCCGTTATTGTAAGCACAATTTTATTGGTACTTGTTTTTGTTCCGGGATTAGGAATAGAAAATTATGGTGCTAGAAGATGGATTGGCTTGGGGTTTTTTAGTATTCAACCAAGTGAAATTGCAAAATTTGTTCTTGTCTTTTTTTGTGCAGTTCATCTTTCTGACAATTATCAAAAGGTGAAAAGTTTTAAAACGCTTCTTCCTCCACTTCTTGTAGGGGGTATGTTTTGTGGACTTGTTATCATAGAGCCTAATATGAGTATTACAATGTGCATTGGCATTGTGTTAGTAATAATGTTATTTTTAGGAGGGATGAGTGCCAAGCATTTTACAATGCTTGCAATTCCTGGTGTTGTTGCAGTTCCTGCTTTGATATTTATGGAACCATATAGGGTTAAAAGGTTAATGGCATTTTTAAATCCTTGGGCCTCGCCACAAGCAGAAGGTTTTCAACTAATTCAATCGTTGTACGGATTGGGTGCTGGTGGTTTATTTGGTGTTGGATTATTTAATTCAAGGCAAAAATATAGTTTTTTACCTTTTGCTGAATCTGACTTTATTTTTTCAATAATAGGAGAAGAACTAGGTTTTTTTGGTGCGATGGGAATAATTGCAATTTTTGTAATATTAATTATTTGTTTAATAATTGTGGCTAAGAATTCTAAAACGAGATATTCAATGCTACTTGTTGCTGGTGTAGCAAGCGTGATTGCTATACAAACTATTTTAAACATTGCAGTTGTAACAGGAAGTATTCCACCAACAGGACTTCCGTTGCCTTTCATCTCTGCAGGTTCAACTTCGCTATTGGTTTTCATGAGTGCAATAGGGGTTGTTTTAAATGTCGATAGACATTCTTGGGGTCCCCACAAAGCGAATGCTTTGAAGGGGAAAGGGTGAGCACGTTAAGAAAAGTTGCTAGTGGCAAGTTTTTAGTAAGCGAACGGGAGCAATTTGTAATTGCGGTCCGGCTCCGACAGGAGAACCGAGCAATAGGCTAGTATTTGCATTAGTAAATCAGCAAAAGCGAGAGTTTTGACGCTGTTGATAGGCAGAGTAGGAGAAATAAAATTTAAAAATTTTTTAACGTAAATGTATACAACTTGTAATCAAAGCGTATGCATTTTTTTATATATGTGTTATAATTGCAGTATAGGAGAAAATACTATGGAAAAAAGAGAATATAGAACGATTGCTAGAAGTAAAACAGGTGATGAAGTTGAGTTGATTTTTAGACCATATATTAAGGGGGATTTTGAAACTGCAAAAATTCTTTACCAGAGTTGGAGCAATCCTCAAAATTTAAGATATAATGAAATTCCAAGAGGTATGGAAATTGATGAGGATGGAAATATAAAGAATGGGATTCAATTAGTTGAAAGCATTGTAGACTACGGATTTCCTTCAGAAGATGGCAGATATTGGATGGTTATTGAAGCTGAAGAAGATGGCAAGCGCAAGGTTGTTGGTAATTGTTGGTTTGGCAATCGCAGTTGGGATGAAGATTATGCTAAAAATGAATCGTGGGGCTTCGGTTATAATATTATAAGAAGTGATGATAAAGATTTAGATAATGAAGAATATACAATTGAAGAACTTTGTGATGTTTTTGCTAATGGAGTGAAGTGTGATAAAAATTGGGGTAAAGGTTTAGCAACTGCAATAATCAACTTTATTCTTGAACAAGCAAGACAAGAAGGCGTTAAAGATGTTATTAGTGGGGCGGATATTTTAAATTATGGTTCACTAAAACCAATGTTTAAGAATGGAATGAGATATTATAGACTGGATAGAGAAGATAAAGATCCAGATATGATTATTCATTTGAAAGATGATAATGCATCAGCCGTAGGCGAACAAATGGAAACAGAATGGCAAGAATTTCAAAAAGAGATGAAAGAAATTATTGTTAAAAATAGTGAATTTTATAAAGAAAGAGATAAGGCTAGGTTCAATAAAGCTGTAAAAAGACAGAAGGAATGGCGAGATTATAAAAATTCAGTAAAACAAAAAAAATGAAAGAAATTTAGAGCAATAACTTTGCTCATTCTTAATGCAAAAATTATAATACAATAACTGATATTAACAGGTTCAATTCCACCAACAGGACTTCCACTGCCTTTTATAAGTGCTGGTAGCACATCTCTTATGGTGTTTATGACGGGAATTGGTGTGTGTTTGAATGTTGAAAAACAAAATAATATTGCTTATTTAAAAAAACTATAAGTTGGCAGGTTTTAAATTTAATTAAATCTAATGGTGCAATTTAAAATTTTTAATTGAATTTAATTATTTACTTTTAATGTTTTTTATGCTATTAATTTATTTATGAAAATAGATTATTCATTAATAAAAGCAGAAAAAAATGATTTTGAATTTATAAAAAGTGCAAAATTAAACACGATTTTTGACTATGCAAAAAATATTTCTGCAAATGAAAAAGAAAAAATTATTAATTATGTAAAAAAATTTACTGAGAAATATTTAAATGACTATAAAATAATTGTAAGTAAAAATGTTAAATGTGGAGTTTTACTTGTTAGAGAATTTGAAAAAGGAATGCTTTTAGATGAAATATATTTGTTGGAAAATTATAGAGGGATTGGAATTGGGAGCGACATTATAAAAAAAGAAATAAGTAAATATGATAATATTTTTTTATTTGTTTATAAGGACAATTTTCGAGCAGTTTCGCTATATACCAAATTAGGATTTGTAATATATGAAGATAAAGGTGAAAGATATCTGATGTTGCATAAAAATAAAATTGATAATTAACAAAAATATTATTTAATTTTTATAAAAAAATCACTTGTATAGTGATTTTTTTAATTATTTTCTTTTTTATGGAAATAATCATAAATTCTTTTTGCTAAATTCAAGTCAATTCCTTTAACTAAATTCAACTCTTCAATGCTCGCTTTTGCGACTTCTTCATATGTTTTAAATGTTTTAATCAAATTGTCTTTTTTTATTTTTCCCAAACCGTAAATATCGTCTAGTGGGCTTTTAAAAACTTGTTTATTTCTTAAACTTTTATGAAAAGTAATTGCAAATCTATGCGCTTCATCTCTTATGTTTTGTAAAATTTTTAGTTCTGCACTTCCTCGTCTAAGCATTTTAGGAATGGGATTGTTTGGCAGATATACTTCTTCAAATTGCTTTGCTAAACTGATTGTGTCAATTTGATATGGTTTTATTATTTCATAAGTTGATGATAATTGT
The DNA here is from genome assembly GCA_944372715.1 of uncultured Clostridia bacterium. Classification (GTDB taxonomy): domain Bacteria; phylum Bacillota; class Clostridia; order Christensenellales; family UBA1242; genus Caccopulliclostridium. The sequence continues at coordinate 3,978 of CALVZZ010000031.1, forward strand.
CCTTTTCCACCATCTATAACAATTAAGTCGGGACGATTTTTAAAACTTTCATTTTCTCCCTTATCTAATTCTTTTAATCTTCTAAAAAGGGCTTCCTTTAAACTTGCAAAATCGTTTGGGCCATCAACGGTTTTAATTTTGAATTTTCTATAGTGTGAGCGTTTGGGTTCGCCATTTTCAAACACAACCATTGATGCTACACTTAAAACTCCACTTGTGTTAGATATATCATAACATTCAATTCTTTTTGGCAATCTTGACAAATTCAATTCTTCTTGCAATTTTTCAAGTGCTCCATAAGTTCTGTCAAATTTTTGTTTATCAAGGGTTATAAACTTTTCGAGATGTTCCCTTGCGTTTTTTCTTGCCATATCAATTATTGCCTTTTTATAACCCTTTTGTGGATAAACTATTTCAACTTTAAAATCCGAACTTAAATATTGAGTTAAGACATCAAGATTTTCAATTTGATTTCCTATTAAAATTGTCTTTGATATTTTTTGTTTTTTATAGTATTGAACAATAAAACTAGACAAAGCTTCGCCTTCGTCTATACTTGCATCTATAACGCTTAAATTTTGAACACCAAGAATTTTACCACCACGAACAACAATTACGCTTATTGCTCCACTTAATCCGTTGCTTTCAAATGCAAAAGCATCAAGTGTGACATCTTTTGGCATATTTGCAATTACTCTGTCTTTTAGTTTTGCAATCATTTTTAATTGATTTCTTATTTCTAATGCCTTTTCAAAATTTTCATTTTCAGCTTCAATTTTCATTTTTTCTTTTAAAGCATTTTCTATGATATGGTCGTTGCCATTTAAAAATTCTATAATTTTATCGATTATTTTCATATAATCTTTCTTTGATATCTTATTTGTGCAAGGGGCACTACAAAGTCCTAAATGATAATTTAAGCACTCTCTTTTAATAGGCTTATTTTCAACGATTTTCAAATTACAATTCCTTATAGGGAAAGCATTGTTTATTGTTTTAAGAATTTCGTTTGCGTTTATTCCTCCAAAATATGGGCCAAAATATTTTGCCTTGTCATTTTTTAATTTCCTTACAATTTCTAATTTGGGGAAGTCCTCGTCCATTTTAATTTTAATATAAGGAAATGCCTTACCATCTTTTAAAAGTATGTTAAAAAATGGTTGATATTTTTTTATTAAATTGCTTTCTAGTGCTAATGCGTCTTGTTCGCTTAATGTTATAAAGTAGTCTAAGTCATAAATTTTTTCTACCATTGTTTTTACTTTTTGTGCGTGGGAAGAATTTTTTCTAAAATATGAACTAACTCTATTTTTTAAGTTTTTTGCTTTTCCAACATAGATAACTTCTCCGTCTATGTTTCGCATTATATAAACGCCACTATTTGTAGGTAAATTTTCTAATTTTTGCTTTAAAATTTCATTCATAAATAAATTATATCAAAAAATAGTTAAATTGCAAGAAAAAAACACGCTTGCAAGCGTGTTTTTAATGTTATTTGTGTTTATTTATTTTGATAATTGACGACCATAATAAGCATTTATAATTTCTGAGCGTCCATTATTTATAACTTTTACAAAAGGATATTGCTTTTCAGGGATAAATTCATAAGTGTTTTGAGTTTTAGAAACAAAAAGTTTTATTCTGACATTCTTGTAAAGACAAAGGTTTGCAACAGCTTCTTTGAAATAGTTTGGGGTTTCATAAATGGCCATCAAGTAAAATTTTCCTTTGTCGTCAGCAATTTTTGTCAGTGTGCTATTTTTAACAATTTCACGCCTTGCTTCTTTTACTGCTTTAATAATTTTTTCGTCCATACACAACCTCTTTAACTTTCTAAAAAATTATAATTCAAAACACAACCCGTGTCAATACCAATTTTAAAAAAATTAACATCTTTATAAGTCTTTACATATATATTTTTGTGAAAGAATTTGTTGTGGGAGAAAATAATACATATTCCAAAATAAATGGTATAAAGCATAATTCATATTATCAAGGGTTGCTTCAAAATCTGTATGCTGGTAATGATGGAGAAATGGCGAATTTTCTTCAATTAAGTTATCAAAGTTTTATACTGTCTCCTTTTGGAAGTGCGCATTCAAAAATATTTACTGAGCTTGCAGAAGAAGATTTACTTCACGCAAAACATTTGGCACAAGCAATAATAATGTTGGGTGGAGATCCTGTTTTTTGTAACACACAAGGCAAGTGGCTTGGTGGGAGAGTTGTTGATTATGTTAAAGGAATAAAACAGATGCTTGGAATTAACATAGAAGCAAAGGAAAAGCTAATTATAGACTACAAGACAACTTTAACTAAAATTGAAGAAATGGAAATAAGAAGAATGCTTGAAGGCATATTAAATGAGGAAGAAAATCATTTAATAAAATTAAAATCAGCATTTCGAGCATTACAATAAAAAATATTATTTAATTAAGAAAAAAATAGGCAATATTTTAACATAAAAAAAATATATTAATAATTTGTAATTTTTTGGCAAAAAAATACTAATTTTGTTTGATAAAAAAACCTTAAATAGTGTACAATAATTATAAAATATTGTGCTTTTTTATTTTTACTAAAATACAAAAGAGCT
>CALVZZ010000032.1 GCA_944372715.1 uncultured Clostridia bacterium
TAAAGTTCTTTTCCTTCAATGTTAGCTTGTCCACTCTCTAAATAAGAAACATATCCATCACAAACAGCCATAAACATATCTTCTTTTATATAGGTTGGAATGTTTAGGGAAAGTAATTTATTTTCAACTTCTTTTGCTTCCATTTCTGGAATTTTAATGCCAAGCTCTTTAAATTTTTCGTAAAGCTTTTTTTGTTCAATTTCAATTTCCAAGCTGTCAGAAAAGCTTACACTTGCTCTCATAAGACAATATGCAGTTTCAAGGTCTGACTTTTCCACATAGTAATAACATAACTCTTTGTATATTTCAGCAAACTGTTGCTTTGTATATGCGAAATCGAAAGCACTCATTAAAATTTTATTAAAAGTTTCAAGTTTTTTATTTTTTTCCAATCTAGCTTCAAAAATTTTTGCAACCATACTTACAGGATTAATAGACAGTAAAAATTTTAAACTCTGTTTTGCTTCTTTTATCTTGTTAGATTTTATTTCTGCATTAATAAGCAATGCTAATATTTCATTTTTAAAAGAAGGTTTCCAACAAAATGTTAAATTAGGGTTTAAATAAGAAAATTTTTGTGCTTCAATTTCATTGTTAAAATAATAAAGTTTATTTCCATTATTTTTTAAACTCCAATCTTCCTGGCTTTCTAAAACCTTTAAAATTTCTATTCCTTCATCGTATTTGTCAACATAAATGCAATTGTCTGCTTTTTCCAACAATCTTTGCTTATCAAACTTATCTTTTTTCTCATTTAATCCATTTTCAACTAAAATCTCATAAAGTTTTAATCCTATTTTTTTTACTTCTTCAGTATTTTTTTCATTTCTTCCATATTTATCTATTGCTTTCAAAAGAATTAATTTATCAGTTATTGTAACCCCGCTTAATGTATTTAAAATTTTTTGAGCATTCATAAGTTCCTCCAATTTAAGTTTAGTTTAACATAAATCTAAACTTTTCCAAACTATTTTATAAATAAAACATTTACAAAAAGATAAAAATTATACAAACACAAAATTGAAACAAATTAAAAAAAGAAAAACATTTAAAAAGGTTATCATAATATAACAATTTTCCTTTTTAAATGTTTTAGTTTTATTCAGCAATATTTAAGTTCATAAGCTCTGCACATAATTTGTATAAACTGCTTGTAGAAGAAATTGTTTGAACTCTATAATATTCAATTTCAGTACTGCTTTGAGAATCATCTTCGTAATAAATATAAGCATTGTTAAATCCTATATCATCAGTAATATACACATACATAGTTTTTGTTTGAACCGGTGTTTTAGAATTTGTTTGGTCGTAATAAACTTTTCCGTTTATATATATGTTTTGATACTCGTTGTATTCAAATTTAACTTCAATTGAATTTTCTGGCTTTACAATGTTTGCTTTACCAATTGGCAAGGCATTCATTGGTGAAATCAATTCTCCTGCAAACAATGCACTAAGAACACTCTGTTGAAACGCATTTCTAAAAGATGAAACAATTTTATCATAATCTTCTTTATTAAAAGATGATGAATTAACATTATAAAATTCTTGAATTTTTGTATCATCAACATAAGTTATTGTAAGTTTATCTGGATTTTTTGTTGTAGGAAGATAATTTTTAGGAACAAGAGCACAAATTATAAGTCCTAATGCAATAACTCCTATTAAACAATAACACACAATTAAAGTAATTTTTTTTCTTGTCATAATTATTTTTCTCCTTTATCTTCCTTGTTTTTTCTTGTGTAAGTTCTCTTAGTTTTTTGTTCTTTCTTTTCAGCAGAATTTTCTGTATTAATTTCTGTTTCATTTACTTGTACAACTTCTTCATTCTCTGGAACTTGTTTTTTGTTCTTTTTATCTTTGTAATTATTTAATTCTTGTACACTTAAATCTCTAATTGCAATAATCTTGTTGTATTCATCTTGATTAATAATACCATTTTTCAAAAAGACTTCTGCCGTTTTAACTTTAACTTCATTTTCCTTTACTTTTTTAATCAATGCAAATTCTTCTTTAACTTCTTCTTCTTTTTTCTTTCTCTTTTTAACAACATTGTCCATATGCTTAATAATTTCTTCCGTACTCTTACCGTCAAGCAACATATCAAGCTCGTTTTTGTAAATCGTTTCTTTTTCAATCAAAAGTTTAGAAAGTTCGTGAAGATATTTTTCATTTTCCATTAAAATTTTCTTTGCACGCTTATAATTTTCGTCCAAAATTCTTTTAATTTCTTCATCAATTTCCCCAGCAATTTTTTCCGAGTAAGAATTTTTTGCTTGATAATCTCTGCCAATAAAAACTTCTTTATCATTACCAAAGTTTATAAAATTAAACTTTTTGCTCATTCCCCATTCAGTAACCATTTTTCTAGCGATGTCAGTTGCGTGCTGAATATCACTTGAAGCACCTGTTGTAATGTCCTTAAAAATAATTTCCTCTGCAATTCTTCCACCCATAAGTTCAGCAATTCTATCGTTAAGTTTATTAAATGTCATATGCATATTATCATTTTCAGGCCTACTCATTGTATAACCAGCAGCCATACCCCTTGGAATGATAGAAACTTCTTGAACTTCTTCACAATATTCTAATTTTTTAGCCAATATTGCGTGACCAGATTCGTGATAAGCAGTAATTTTCTTGTCATCTTCTGTAACAAGCCTAGACTTCTTTTGTGGACCCATTATAACTTTATTAATACCTTCTGTAAGGTCTTCCATAATAATTTTAGGTCTGTTTGCTCTTGCTGCTAAAATTGCAGCTTCATTTAGCATATTTTCAATATCTGCCCCTGTAAATCCACTGGTAATTCTTGCAAGAGTTTTAAAATCTATATCATCATCAAGTGGTTTATTTTTTGCGTGAATTTTAATAATACCTTCTCTTCCTCTAACATCAGGAACATTCACATAAATTTGTCTATCAAACCTTCCGGGTCTTAAAAGTGCAGGATCTAAAACATCACTTCTATTCGTGGCTGCTAAAACTATAATTCCCTCATTAGCTTCAAAACCATCCATTTCAACAAGAAGTTGGTTCAATGTTTGTTCTCTTTCATCGTTTCCACCTCCAAGACCTGCACCACGCTGACGACCAACAGCATCAATTTCATCAATAAAAACAATACAAGGAGCAGATTTTTTCGCTTGATCAAAAAGGTCTCTAACTCTTGATGCTCCAACACCAACAAACATTTCAACGAAGTCAGAACCACTTATATTTAAAAATGGAACATTGCTTTCACCTGCAACAGCTCTTGCTAAAAGAGTTTTTCCTGTTCCAGGAGGACCAACGAGTAAAACCCCCTTTGGAATTCTAGCGCCAAGATTTGTAAATTTTGCTGGATTTTTTAAGAACTCAACAATTTCTTTTAATTCTTCCTTTTCTTCATCTGCGCCTGCAATATCTGAAAATCTTACTTTAATATTTACAGAAGCTTTTGCCCTTGATTTTCCAAAAGACATTGCACCTTTGCTGTTAGAACTGAACATTTTAAATAAGAAGAATATAAGTGCTAAACCAAGTATAATATACATAATTGGCATTATTGTGTCCCAAGCCGATGGTCCCTGTGGAACTGTATTAAACAAAATATATGTTGGATCTTCACTTGTTTTATTTCCATTAAGTTCAATCGTCTTGTTAGCAAAAATTTTATAAAATTCTTCTGTATAATCTAAGTAAAAATCAGAATAAAGTGGAAAAGCATCTTCTTTTATTTCTGAATTTTTAACTCTAATCTGAATATAAGAATTTTCAACTGCATACCATTCCTTTACTTCACCTTCAACCAACATAGAATATGCCTGATCCGAAGTAATTCTTTCTCCTTTTGCTCCTGTGTCAACAAATGCAAACATAACAACAAGTGCAAGTAAAAGCACAAGGGTTAAGTATAAAAGTTTTTTCTTTCCGTTTTTATCCAAGTTATCCTCCAATTCATAAAAGTTTAAACCATTTTTATTATTTAAGCAAGTTTTTAAACAAACTTAATAATTTAATTTTAGGGAATTATAACATAATTATGCAAAAAATCCAATTAAAAATTACACTTGTATTTTTTATTTACAATGAAACAACAGGATTTTCTGCATTGTCAGTTTGTTCAGTTTTTATCATATCATCAATCACATTTTCTTTTAAATATTCTACGACAGGTTTTGCAATATAAGAACCTTGAAGTTTTGGCGAAATAAAGTCATTAAACGATGGTAACAAAGTGAGAGCAGAAATTGTAAATAAAATTGATATACATAATAAACATCCTTTAATAACACCAAATAAAAAACCTAAAAATCTATTCATCCCATTTAGTAATTCAGATTTAAATATTTTTCCAACAGTTAAATTTAAAATAAGCGCCAAAAGACGCAAAATTATAAAAATAATAGCGCCATATATAATCAAAGCAACAATTTTAGACGCATTTTCTCCAAGCGTAGCAGAAATTGAAGACGCAATACCAATAGAATTATCTAAATTTAAAATTTCATTTCTAAAAATATATGTTATTGCGATAGCGAGACCACTACCTAATAGCGAAGTTAACGACTTAAAAAATCCTTTAAAACTAGATATTATTCCAAACACAACAAGAATAGCAATTATTATAATATCAAATGTTAAACCATACATAAATTTATTATAGACCTTTTATATATTTTTAAAACTTTCAAAGTATATCACAATGTTGAGTATTTTCCAACAATTTTTTTTATTTTTATCAAATCATTTTTAATGTTTGCACTATATATTTTTAAACAAATAAAAAAGTTGTTTTTGAGAGATTTTTATATACCAAATAATATAATTACTCATCAATAAATTTTTATAAATTTGTTGTTATAAACAAAGATTTTTATTTATTAATTATTATTCTATATATTATTGTTTTATTAATATATCCTTATATTAATACATTTATCTATTGTTTTAGATATGTTTACATTATAAATAAAAGTACAAATTATTAATGTTTCACGTGAAACTTTATCATAATATACTATTCATTTATATAAGAAATTATTAATGTTTCACGTGAAACATATTGTTTAACAATATCATATCACATAGTGAAATACGGTCGATGTTTCACGTGAAACATTAAAAAATCCCTTTATTTATAAGGGATTCAGTTATTTAAAGGTTTAAAAATATTTATCTTTTATTAATATCTTTTAAATTTTTTAATGTTAAAGTTTTTGTTTTAGCAAGCTCAATAAGTTCAGCTATTCTATCTAAATCATCTCTGGAATAGTAATCAATATATATTCTGCCTTTCTTGTCATTACCTATAACAGAAACTTTTGTAGAAAATACTCTTTGCATTTCATTTACTAATTCTTTTAATTCAACACTTTGCTCTGTTTTTTGATTTGATAATTTTTTTGGATTAAGATAGTTTTTTACACTTTTTTCTAAATCTCTAACAGACATTTTATTATCACAAGCCATATTTGCAAATTTTAATTGTGCTGTGTAATCTGAAACAACAACCAAACATCTTGCGTGACCTGCTGATAATCTACCGTTTTCTACAAGTTTTAATACATCAGGATACAATGATAATAATCTTAAAAGATTTGTTACATTTGGTCTACTTTTTCCAATTCTATCAGCTACAATTTCTTGTGTAAAATTATATTCATCCATTAGTAGTTTAATTGCTCTTGCTGCTTCAACAGGATTTAAATCTTCTCTTTGCAAATTTTCAATTAATGCAATTTCTTTTATTTGTTTTTCTGTATAATTTTTAACAATACAAGGTACATAATCTAACCCAGCAATCTTTGAAGCTCTCCATCTTCTTTCTCCAGCAATAATCATATAACCATCATCTTGTTTATTAACAACTAATGGTTGAATAACTCCGTGGTTTTTAATACTCTGAGCTAATTCTTCTAATGCTGTTTGATCAAAATTCTTTCTTGGTTGATTAGGATTTGGATGAATATCAGATACTAAAATTTGCAAAACTCCATCATCGTTTTCTTTGACTGTATTTTTATTAACATTACTTTCAGTTACAACTTCTTTTTCTTCTTCATCATAAACAGAGAATAAAGCTTCTAAACCTTTACCTAAACCTTTTTTCATATTTAATTACTTCCTCTTAATTTAAATTTTGAATGTTTAGTTATTTTTTTATAACTTTCTTTATTTCTTTCTAAAAACTCTTCTGCAAGTTGTAAGTATGCTTCTGCACCTTTTGATGCAATATCATAGAGCATTATAGGTTTTCCGTGACTTGGAGCTTCTGCTAATCTTACATTTCTTGGAATATATGTATCATAAACTTTTTTACCAAAAAATTTCATTATTTCCTGACTTACTTCTGCTACAAGATTTGAACGCTTATCTTTCATAGTTAAAATAACACCTTCAATATCTAATTCAGAATTTAAATGATGTTTTACTAATCTTACAGTGTTCATTAGTTGACTTAATCCTTCAAGTGCAAAAAATTCACATTGAATTGGTATAATAATACTATTAGAAGCTGTCAAAGCATTTACTGTCAACAAACCAAGTGATGGTGGACAATCAATCATTATGTAATTATAATTCGTGATAATTCTTGAAAGAATATTTTTTACAATTTTTTCTCTTGAACTCATTTGAACAAGATCAATTTCAGCTCCTGCTAAATCCACAGTTGCAGGAATTATATCAAGATTAGGAATCATTGTTTCTAAAATAACTTCCTTAACAGAACAATCACCATCAATAACATTGTAAATTGTTTTTAGCTGAGAATTTTTTTCAATTCCAACACCACTTGTTGCATTTCCTTGTGGATCCATATCAACAATTAAAACTCTTTTACCCATTAAAGCAACATCAGCTGCTAAGTTTATGCAAGTTGTTGTTTTGCCAACCCCACCTTTTTGATTTGCAAAAGCAATAATTTTTCCCATAATTTCTCCATTTTTTGTATATGAGTTTATATTACCATATTTTTTAAAATTTGACAACAATTTTAACTATATTGTTATATATTATTTGAATATACTATATATAGTAATATATATATACATATTAGAAAAGCAAAATAATATCTTATGATTAATAATTTAATAAAATTACTTGTTTTTTATAGTTTTTTATAAAAAAATGTAAAAAATATGTCAAATTTCGCAAATTTTTGCTTTTTTCGATAATTTTTTATTAAATATCTTTTATTTTATAACTGACACAATCTCTTGACTTGTTTTATTTTTGGTGATAAAATTTTTTTATAAAATTAATATTCTTTGGAGTGTACTATGGATGAATATGTTGAACTTTGGAATAAGGTTTTAAATAAACTTGAAATGCAAGTTAGTGCCGTTTCTTTTGACCTTTGGATTAAACCACTTGAACTTTTGGAATTTAAAAATTATAACACTTTGATTTTAGGAGCTTCTTCAACCACTGCAAAAAATCAAATTCTAAAAAATCATATTTCTAAAATTCAAGAATGTATTAGAGAAGTTTTTGGTGAAGGTATTTCATTTGAAATTTTAGATCAAAATGAAAAATCTCAGTTTGTTAAAACTTTATCAAGTGTTGAACAAAATGTTAATCAGGTACAAGATCAAAACAAATGTATGTTTAACTCAAAGTATACATTTGACAATTTTGTTGTTGGTAAAAGCAATCAGTTTGTTTATGCAGCAGCAAGAGCTGTTGCTGAACATCCTGGTCAAAAGTTTAATCCACTTTTTATATATGGTGGTGTTGGACTTGGAAAAACGCATTTACTTCACGCTATTGGAAACTACATAAACGAATATATGCCAAATTTAAAAATTATGTATGCAACTTGTGAAAAATTTACAAACGATTATATTGAATCTTTAAGATCTAACAAGGAAAATGAAACAATAGAGTTTAGAGAAAAATATAGAAACTTAGATATTTTAATGATTGATGATATTCAGTTTATTTCAAATAAGACAAGTACTCAGGAAGAATTTTTCCACACTTTTAATGAACTTTATCAAAACAATAAACAAATTATAATTTCATCTGACAGACCACCAAAAGAAATTGCTACACTAGAAGAGAGATTAAGTTCTAGATTCACCTGTGGACTTATACAAGATATTCAAAGTCCTGACTTTGAAACAAGAGTTGCAATTTTGAGAAAAAAATCTCAGCAAGAAAGATATCTTATCGATGATGAAGTTATTGAATTTATTGCTGAAAAGGTTGACACTAATATTAGAGAGATGGAAGGTCTTTTATCAAAAGTTTATTTCTTTGCAACTTTACTTGGTAAAAAAATTGCTGGCATTGATGATGCAAGAGAAGCTTTAAAAGAAACAATTGAAAAACAAAAAGAAGATTTAAATCCAAATATAATAATTGAATGTGTTTGTGATTACTTCAATATTTCAAAAGCTGATATTGTTGGAAAAAAGAAAAGCAAGGAAATTGTTGAACCTAGAATGATTGCAATTTATTTAATTAGCGAATTGATTGATATGCCACTTATTTCTATCGGTAAATATTTTGGAGGTCGTGATCATACAACAATTATTCACGCAAGAGATAAAATAACTGATCAAGTTAA
>CALVZZ010000033.1 GCA_944372715.1 uncultured Clostridia bacterium
GTATTGTAAAATAAATTATTTACAGTAATTTTTGTTCCTGTATTCATTGCAATTTCAGAAAGTTCGCCAAATTGGCCACCTTCAACCTTTAATATTGTTCCCAATTCATCATTTTGCGTTTTAGACATTATTTCAACTTGTGCAACGGAAGAGATACTAGCAAGTGCCTCCCCCCTAAATCCCAAAGTAAAAATATTATCTAAATCTTCAACGCACTTTATTTTACTTGTAGCGTGTGGCATAAAGGCAAGTTTAATATCATCTTTTTCAATTCCAGAACCATTGTCTAAAATTGAAATGGATTTTATTCCCCCTTCTTCCACAGAAATAACAATTTTATCTGCATTTGCATCTATGCTATTTTCTACAAGTTCTTTAACAACAGAAAAAGGTCTTTCAACAACTTCACCTGCTGAAATTCTATTACTTATAAATTTGTCTAAAATGTTTATCTTACTCATTTTTATCCTTTCGCTTTTATAATTAAATCATTTAAAATTTCAAATGCACTTAATGGTGTAATTTTCTCTATATTCAAATCATTCAATATTCCAATTATTTCAACGATATTTTTATTTCTTTTTTCGGTTTCCAAATTATTTTCCGTTTCTGCAAATAAGTTTTTATTTAAATCGGTCTGTTCTAAACTTTTACTTATTTCTTTTGCTCTTTTTATAACTTCTTTTGGAAGTCCTGCCAAAGAAGCAACCTCAATACCAAAGCTCTTGTTTGCCCCACCCCTTACAACTTTTCTTAAAAAGACTATACTACCATTAATTTCTTTAACATTAATTTTGTAATTTTTTACACCTTCTAAAACACCTTCAAGCTCTGTAAGTTCGTGATAGTGTGTTGCAAACAATGTTTTACATTTCATATTCTTTGATAGATGTTCAACAACTGCCCACGCTATGCTAAGACCATCAAATGTTGATGTACCTCTACCTATCTCATCTAATATCACAAGGCTGTTCTCTGTTGCGTTTGCTAAAATGTTAGCAGTCTCAGACATTTCAACCATAAATGTACTTTGTCCAAAAGCTAAATCATCACTTGCTCCAACTCTGGTAAATATTCTATCTGTTATACAAATTTCAGCCGACTTTGCAGGAACAAAACTTCCTATGTGTGCCATTAATGTGATTATTGCAACTTGACGCATATAAGTACTCTTTCCTGCCATATTTGGACCTGTAATAATCATTGTTTTATCTGATGTAGTATTTAAAAAAGTATCGTTACTTATAAATTGTTCATTTTTTAATAAATCTTCAACAACAGGATGTCTTCCTTCATCAATTTTAATACATTTTATCTTATTATTAATTGTTGGTTTAACATAGTTATTTTTTACAGCAAGTGTAGACAACGACAACAAACAATCAATATCTGAAATTGTGTTAGACAAACTAAGTAATTCCTGAATGTTTGCTTTTAACATCTCTAAAAGTTCTTCATAAAGTTTTTCTTCCAACAATTCAATTTTATTACCAGCGCTCATTATTTTTTCTTCAAGTTCTTTTAGTTCTAATGTTGTAAAGCGCTCTGCGTTTGCTGTTGTTTGTCTTCTAGTATATCTTAATGGAACTTTATCTAACATAGATTTAGTGACTTCAATTAAATATCCAAAAATACGATTGTTTATTATTCTTAAATTTTTAATACCTGTTTGATTTTTTTCAGCTTCTTCTAATGCTTGAATATAATCTTCTGCTTGACCATATAATTGTTTTAATTCTTTTAACTCCGATGTATAATCAGATTTAAAAACCCCACCGTCTTTTACATTTAAAGGAATATCTTGGTCTACAATAGCTCTTTCAAGAACATCACAAATTTGGCTAAAATCTGGTAGACTTTCACCAATTTCTTGCAAGTTTTTAAATCCCGACTGTAATAGCAACAATTTTATTTCTGGTAAGGATTGCAATGACTTCCTTAAATTACCTAAATCTCTTGGTAAAACTCTATTCATAGCAATCTTACCTGTAATCCTTTCAATGTCTCCAAGTTCTTTAAGCTTTATTCTTAATGAATCTCTTAAAATTATCTTACCATTTAATTCCTCAATTGTATTAAGTCTATAATTTATCTTTTTTGCATCTTTAAGAGGTTGTCCAACCCAATTTTTAAGTTTCCTTGCTCCCATACTTGTAACTGTGTTATCTAATAAAGAAAGTAAAGAACCTTTTTTCCTTCTATCTCTCATAGTTTCTAAAATTTCTAAATTTCTTCTAGTGTTAACATCTAAAATTAAATATTCAGAAACATTTAACCATTTTAATTTTGATATATGTGGTAAGGAAACCTTTTGTGTTTCTGCCAAATATTCTAATAATGCACCTATTGCTGAGCAAACACATTCTTTTCCTTTAAGTTCATAAATCGTATAACAATTTTCTGAAAATTGCATTCTCAAATTATCGCTCGTTTTAGGTTCAACAAAAGCCCAATCAAAATACTTCTTAAACTTAGGGACAGCACCCAACCTTATGCAACTAAGTTCATAAGAGCATTTTATAGCCATTTCATCAGCAATAATTTCAGCTGGCAACAGTCTAGTTAGAATATTATCAAGTTCTGTCAAATTTTTACATTCAACTATGTCGAATTCTCCTGTTGTTACATCACATATTGCAACACCAAAACCATCATCATTATTAAAAGTTACACAAGCAATATAGTTGTTAGATTTTTCATCAAGCATACTATCTTCCGTTACCGTTCCAGGAGTTACAATTCTAACAACACCTCTTTCAACAATTTTTCCAGGTTTAGGGTCTGTTAATTGTTCGCAAATGGCAATAGAATAACCAAGTTTCATCAATTTTGCAATATACCCTTCAGCAGAGTGATAAGGTATTCCACACATTGGAGCTCTTTGATTATTACCACAATCTTTTCCTGTTAAAGACAAATCAAGCACATTTGACATTTCAATTGCATCATCATAAAAAAACTCATAGAAATCGCCCAATCTATAAAACAAAATGGTATCTTTATATTGTTCTTTAATCTCTAAATAATGTCTCATCATTGGTGAAAGTTCATTTCTATTAATTATTTCCATTATTTTTCCCTTTTTTAATTTCTTTTTCCAACTGTAAGATTTTGTTTACTCTTCTATTTTTTTCTTCAAATGAAACTTGATTTGGCATTTTTTCTGCAATAGTTCCTTCTCTGATTGAATACATAAATGCAAAAATTCCATCATAACTAACTTTTTTAATAAGGTCACAGGTTTGTTCAAAATCCTCCTCTGTTTCTCCTGGAAAGCCTACAATTATGTCCGTTGTTATTCTCACATCAGGAATCTTTGTTTTAATTTCCTCAATAATAGATAGATATTTTTCTCTGGTGTATTTCCTGTTCATTTTTTCCAAAATCTTATTACTTCCACTTTGAACAGGTAAATGTATTTCCTTTAACAACTTGTCGTTTTTTGCAATAACATCTATAACATCAGAAGTTAAATCCTTAGGATGTGAAGTCATAAATGCAACTTTAAAATCGCCATCAATTTCGCATACCTTTTTTAAAAGTTCACTAAAACAAATTTCTCCACAATCCTTTCCATAACTGTTAACATTTTGTCCTAAAAGTGTAATTTTCTTATAGCCTTCTCTTACAACTTCTTTAATCTCTTTTAATATATCTTCACTTTTCCTACTTCTCTCCCTTCCCCTTACATAAGGCACTATGCAGTATGTACAAAAATTATTACAACCCTGCATTATGTTAACCCAAGCATTGTCTCCACTAGTTCTATAAAAAGGCATATTTTCGCCAATCAAATTAAAATCTTCATCATAAGCAAGCAATCTTTTTGTTTTTTTGTTTAGAAATTCTTTAAACTTATATAAATTGCTTGTACCAAATATGATATCAACAAATGGAAACATTTTATAAAGTTTATCAGCCTTTTCTTTTTGTTGTGTCATACAACCACAAACGGCAATAATTTTGTTTTTATTTTCTTTTTTTAATTTTTTTAAAGCCCCAACATTACCAAAAACTCTATCTTCTGCACCTTCTCTAATAGCACAGGTATTAAATATTATAACATCTGCATCTTTAATATCATCTGCAGATTCATAACCTTCTTCTTTTAATATGCCTGCAAGTTTTTCTGACTCGTGAACATTTAATTGACATCCATATGTTGTAATATAGTATTTCATACTCATTTAAACTTATCCTTTCGTACAATATTATCAAATTAAAAAAATTCTTATGTTTTATTATACAACATTTAATTAAAAAATCAAATATTTTTTATTCTGTTAAATTATGTTCATAGAATAATTTATTATATGTATGGAATAATAAACAAAGATGAAAAAGGTAATAAAAATATCATTAATAACAATTTTAATTTTATCAATAATAATGTTTATTTTTATTGGTTCTTTTATTTTTTATAGCTTAAAAACAAGTAATGTAAAATTTTCACTAGATAAAATTGCAGAAAACTCTTTATCAATTCAAGTATATAATTCAAATAACATTTTAATAAAAGAAGAAAATACTATTTCTGATAAAAAAACAAAGCTTTCTGTTCTCCCTAACTATGTTAAAGAAGCTTTTATATCAATAGAAGATAAGGACTTTTATAAACATAATGGAATTAATGTTAAAAGAATGATAAAAGCAATGATTTCAAATTTAAAAAGCTTTAAATTCAAAGAAGGTGCTTCAACAATAACTCAACAATTGATTAAAAACACTCATTTAAGCAGTCAAAAAACACTTTCAAGAAAAATAAATGAAATAAACTTAGCACTAACAGCAGAAAAGCAACTTACAAAGGAACAAATTCTAGAATATTACTTAAATATAATTTATTTTGGCGACAATAGTTACGGAATTGAAAGTGCAAGTGAACATTATTTTTCTAAACCAGCTAAGGAACTTTCATTAGACGAAGCTTGTATGCTTGCTGGTATGATTAAATCACCAAATTATTATTCTCCCATTACAAATCCTGATTTGTGCATAAAAAGAAGAAATTTGGTATTAAAGGAATTATATAAAGATAACAAGATATCACTAAATCAACTAAACGAAAATACAAAAAAACATTTACAACTTAACATTAATACTGACACAAGCAATAAGTTAAATTCCTACACAGATAATGCTGTTATAGAAGCTTCAAAAATATTAAAAATTCCACCAAAACAAATAGCATTAAACGAATATAAAATCTATACATACCAAAATCCTACAAAACAACAAATACTCGCAAATGTTTTAGATAATTTTAACTTAAATAGTGACTGTGGACTTATAAGTATTAATTCAAAAACAGGTGCAGTTGAAGCCTTTATTGGTAAAAGCAATTATAGAATTTTGGAACAAAAAAGACAACCCGGTTCAGCAATAAAACCAATATTAGTTTATGCCCCAGCAATAAATGAAGATATTATATCACCAGCAACAAGAATTTTAGATGAGCCAATAAATATTGATGGATACTCCCCTAAAAATGTTGGTGGGAAATATAATGGTTATGTTTCTGTTAGAGAAAGCCTTTCTAAATCATTAAATATTCCAACAATTAAAATTGCCTCTTATATTGGTATAGATAAAATGGCAAATTATTTATCAAAATTAGATATCACCTTAGATAAATCAGATTATAATTATGCAATAAGTTTAGGAGGTTTTACATACGGTACATCGCTAAAAAACTTGGCAGGAGCATATAGTGCACTTGCAAATAAAGGAAAATTTAACAAAGCGCAATTTATTAATTATATTACAGACAAAAATGGTAAAATAATTTATAGAAATAATATAAATCCATTACAAGTTTTCAGAGAAGACACTGCTTATTTAATAACAGATATGTTAAAAACAAGTGTAAAAACAGGAACATCAAAGAAATTATCAAACTTGGACATTGATGTTGCTTCTAAAACAGGTACAGATGGTAGTAATAAAGGTAACCTAGATGCCTACAATAATTCCTATACAACGGAAGATATTTTTGGTGCTTGGGTTGGAAATATGGACAATTCCCCTATAAACACAGTTGGTGGTGGAATTCCCACAGAGATGGCAAAAGAGTATTTTACTAATATTTATTGCAATAAAAATCCTGATAGATTTACAAAACCAACTTCAATTGAAGAAGTAGATTTAGATGCAATTGAACTAGAACAAAATCATAAAGTTGTAAAAGCAAACTTTTACATTCCTGAAAAATATCGTGTAAAGGAACTTTTTTCAAAATTCAATCTTCCAAAAGAAACTTCAGAAAGTTATTTAAAAGTTTTACCTGCAAAAATAAATGGAAGTGTAGATGATAGTGGAAATGTTAGCTTATGGTTTGAAGCTCAAAACTTTATGAAATATGAAATATATAAGATCATTGATGAAAAAATTCAAATTATTGATACAATAGAAAATAAAGATGGGAAAATAACTCTTAAAGACAAACTAAAAAATAAAGAAAGTGCAAAATATTACATATTAACATCTATTCAAAACTTTAAACTACCAAATGAAGAAATAATAGAAAAAGGCAACGAGATTGAACTCATTGCCATATATAAAGATAATGAAAAATGGTTTTTGAATTAACTATTCATCTTGATCTGAACCTATCACCATATCTGATGATGTTTTTAAAAGTTCTTTAATTGTTTTTACTAAATCTTCGTATACATTTGGATTATCTTCTATATACTTTTTAGCATTTTCTCTTCCCTGCCCAATTTTTTCTCCATTAAATGAGAACCAAGAACCTGTTTTTTGTATTAAATTAAACTCTATTGCCAAATCCAAAACACAAGAAGTTTTTGAAATACCCTGTCCAAAAATCATATCAAATGTTGCAACTTTGAAAGGTGGTGCTAACTTGTTTTTTACCACCTTCACTTTTGTTTTATAGCCAATAATGTTTGCACCATCTTTAATTGCTTCACCTTTTCTTACATCAAGCCTTATACTTGCATAAAACTTCAATGCTTTTCCACCCGTGGTAACTTCTGGGCTTCCATATACAACACCAATTTTATCTCTTAATTGATTTATAAAAATAACACAAGTTTTGCTTTTATTTGTAATTCCTGCCAATTTTCTTAAAGCTTGACTCATCAATCTTGCTTGCAAACCAACGTGATTTTCTCCCATTTCACCTTCTATTTCTGCTTTTGGAGTTAAAGCAGCAACAGAATCCACAACAACAATATCAACAGCTCCGTTCCTTACAAGAGTATCACATATGTCCAATGCTTGCTCACCATTATCTGGTTGTGAAACATAAAGATCATCAATTTTTACACCCAATTTAGATGCATAAACAGGGTCGAGAGCGTGCTCTGCATCAATAAAAGCTGCAGTTCCACCTAATTTTTGAGCTTCAGCTATTATGTGAAGGGAAACAGTTGTTTTACCAGAAGACTCTGGTCCGTATATCTCTATAATTCTACCCCTTGGAACACCACCAATTCCTAGTGCTGCATCAAGTGTCAAACACCCTGTTGATATAACTTCTATATCTTCCTTGGCATTATCTCCAAGTTTCATTATTGCACCCTTTCCAAAATTCTTTTCAATTTGAAGAATGGCTTGCTCTAAATTTTTTCTCCTATCTTCCATTTTATTCTCCTTTATCTTCTTTTAAAACCTTACTATTTTTTACAATGTAATTAATTCCTGATATAATTGTAAGCAATGTTGCCGCACCTATAAAGCAATATGATACAATTTGAAATGCATTAACAAACTGCTCAGAAAACAAATTATATTGAAATATTAAAGCTAGAAATATTAACATTGCAAGTGCTATATCTTGAAAAATAGTTTTGATTTTTCCCCACTTATCTGCTGACATTACAAAATTTTTTGAAGCTGCGACTTGCCTAAAAGCACTTATAATAAGTTCTCTACCAATTATAATTATTGCAATTATTACACCATATGGTGGATATATAACAAAATCGCAAACAACAAGCAAAAGTGCACTCATCATTAAAAGTTTATCAGCAATTGGATCTAAAAATTTTCCCAAATCTGTAACTAAATTATATTTTCTTGCAATCATACCATCAATAAAATCTGTACAAGAAGCAAGGACAAACACAGCAAGAGCAACAATTTTACCATATGGAACAAAATCTGCTAAGTAGAAAAAAATCATTATTGGAATTAAAAATATTCTAATAAGTGAAATTTTGTTTGGTAAATTCATTTTACTACTCCTTTATATCCTATTGGAGAAATATCAACAATTTCTACATTATAAAATTCTCCAACCTTTACTTCGTCTTTAATTATAACACAAAAATCAACATCTGGCGAGCAAAATTCAGTTCGTGCAATAAAATAATTGTTTACTTCATCATAATAATCAATTATTGCTTTATGTACTTCCCCTATTTTTGTTATATTATTAAATAGTGCTATATCGCCTTGTAGATTTTGTATTTTTTTAAGTCTTCTTCGTTTAATATATTCAGGAATTTGTTTTTTATAAAAATATGACTTTGTGTTAGGTTCTCTATAATAAGGGAAAAAGCCAACATTATCCAATTTTGCTTCTTTTAAAAAATTACAGAGCTTTTTAAATTGTTTTCTTGTTTCTCCAGGAAAACCCACAATAAATGTACTTCTTATGCTTATTTCAGGATATTTAGTTTTAAGTTTTTTTATTAATTCCCTTAAATCCGTTTCAGACGACCTTCTATTCATATTTTTTAATACTATATCATCAATATGTTGCAACGGTATGTCAACATATTTACAAATTTTTTCTTCATTTTTTATAAAATTTAAAAGCTCATCATTAACTAATTCTGGATATAAGTAATGTAGGCGTATCCATTGCAAATCTTTTATCTTTACAAGTTCTTTTAATAGTTCTAATAAATTTGTCCCAATATCAATGCCATATCTCGTTACATCTTGTGCAACTAAGATAAGCTCTTTTACACCATTTGTAACTAACTCTTTTGCTTCTTTGATTAAATCATCTAACGGAATTGAACGATATCTTCCTCTTATTCTAGGAATTGCACAATAAGCACAAGAATTTGAACAGCCATCAGAAATCTTTAAATAAGCATAATGGGGTAATGTTGTTAAAACTCTTTTGGTTGTACATTCTACAACCTTACTTTGCTTCATATCATATAAATTTTCTAAAACATTAATAATTTCATTATTCTTCTTAAAGTCTATAAAGTAGTCTACTTCCGGTAACGATTCTTTTAGTTCATCTAAATTTCTTTGTGGTAAACATCCTCCAACTATTATCTTCTCTGCTATGCCTTGTTTTTTCATATTTATAGCTGTAAGTATAGCATCTATAGCTTCAACTCTTGCTGGTTCTATAAACGCACAAGTATTGATAAATATAATTTCAGCTTCATCAATATTATTTGTCAATTTTAAGCCATATTCCTTTAAAAGATATAGCAAATGCTCCAAATCAACTCTATTTTTATCACAGCCTAAACTAAAAGCAAAAACTTTCTTTTGTAATAAAATTTCTCTATTCATATTTATCCTACATTATTTCCAAAAATTTGTTCAAATTGATCCATTGTTAAATACACACTTCTAGGTTTACTTCCATCCTGTGGTGAAATATAATTTGCTTTTTCCATTTGGTCTACAATTCTCGCCGCTCTTGGATATCCAACCAAAAATCTTCTTTGAATTACAGAAATAGAAGCTTGGCCATTTTGTATAAACATCTTTAATGCTTGTGGTAAAAGTGGATCAAAACCAGAATTATCATCTTCTCCATCAATGCCATTACTAGACTTTGGATTTGTTAATATTTTTGTTTCAATTTCATCGTCAAAATCACTAGGGTTATTATCTTTGACAAATTCGACAATTTTAAACACTTCTTCACCAGAAACATATGCACCTTGTATTCTTGATGGTTCTGCTGCGTCAACTGGCGCATACAGCATATCTCCACGCCCTAGTAAATTCTCTGCTCCACCTTGATCCAAAATTGTTTTACTATCTGGAAAAGATGTAACAGCAAATGCAATTCTTGAAGGGAAATTTGCTTTAATTGTTCCTGTAATAACATCAACAGATGGTCTTTGAGTAGCCAAAATCAAGTGTATTCCAGCTGCTCTAGCCTTTTGAGCTAATCTCATAATCTTTTCTTCAATTTCTTTTTTATTGCACATAATAAGGTCTGCAAGTTCATCAACCATAATTATAATCATTGGAAGTTTTTTCAACTCACCAGAAATAACTTCTGGTAAATTGTTATATTCTTCCAAATTTCTAGTTCTTGTTTCCTGAAAAAGCCCGAACCTTCTTTCCATTTCATTAATTGCCCAATTAAACGCATTTATTGCCTTATCAGATTCAGTTATTACATTTGGAAGCATAAGGTGTGGAAGTCCATTATACATTGAAAATTCAACTCTTTTAGGGTCAATCAAAATAAATCTTAAATCATCAGGTGATGTTTTATACAATAAGCTTATTAATATACAATTTAAGCAAACACTCTTACCAGAGTTAGTTGCACCTGCAACAAGTAAATGTGGCATTTTAGACAAATTACATACCCTTATATTACCTGCTATATCTTTTCCAAGAGCAAAAGTTAAAGGAGATTTACTACTATAAAATTCTTTGGAATTTATAATTTCTTTTAAACCAACAGTTGCAATTTTTTCATTTGGAACTTCAATTCCAACTGCACTTTTACCCGGAATTGGAGCTTCAATTCTAATTCCACCCTTAGAAGCAAGTGCTAAGGCAATATCATCAGCGTGTGCTGTAACTTTTTTAACAGTAATTCCAGGTGGCATTTCTAACTCATATCTTGTTACAGCAGGACCAACAACAACACCAATAACTTTCGCTGGAATATTAAATGTTTCTAAAACATTTTCAAGCTTTTCCCTTTTACCAACAACATCTTCATTTAAAGTTGATAAATCAACACTTACAGTGTCCAATAAATCAAGTGTGGGTTTGATGTATGTTGGTGGCTTTCTATATACATTTCTTGGCAAATCTTGTTGTTTTTTCTTTTCCGTTCCATCAATTTGAAGTTGAGCAAAAGTTCTTTCGTGCTTTTGTTTTTTAATTTCTTGATAATTTTGTTGTATTTCTGTTTCTTCTTCAATTTTATCTTCTTCCAAATTGTTGTAAGAAGATTTTAAAAGGTTTTCAGCTTGTACAACATTCTCTTCTATATTAGTTTTAATTTCTTCGCTTTTTGAATTAAATGGAGTATTGAAAGATGGTGTTTTAAAAATTTCATTCTTCTTTAATTCTTCTAAATTATCTGAAATTTCTTGTTTCGAAGCTGTGTTATAAGCTTCTGGATGATGATATCTGCTCATATCAATTTTAGGTGGAGTTAAAAGATGTTCCCTTATTGATTTTTCTTTCAAATCACCTTTCTTTTCTTCTTCAAGTGCGTCATATCCTTCCACAAGTCCCAACTTTTGTTTTGCTAAAAGTTCAGCCTTATTTTCTTCCACTTTTGCATTTAAAAACAAATTAAAATCTTCTTTTTCCTTTTCGTCTTCGTTATCTTTGCTTACAATTTTTACTTCTTCCAAAACAGGTTGTAATTTTAAAGGTTCTTCTTGAATATTCTTTTTTCTTGCATTTTCAACCATTATTTCTTTTGCATTATTCTTTACATAATGAAGATAATCAATAATTAATGCAACAAAAATAATCAATGATATTGAAAATACAACAATAGCACCAGCAAGGCCAAGAGTATATAAAAATGGCGCAATTATAAGAGAAACTAAAAAACCACCAGCAGTCAATTGATAGGAATAAGAAAGGCCAAGATATTCAAAAAAACTAACATTTGGTTTACCAAGTATAATTAAATTTATAATTGCTAGTAAACTAATAATGGCAAAGGATATAAATAAAACATACTTTTTACTTAAAACATATTTTTTTTCATTTACCAAAGCAAGACCAATAATAAACAATGTTAAAAAAAATGGATAAGCAAAAAGCCCTAAAATTCCAAGGATAAAGAAACGCAAGAAAGGTACAAAACTTGTAAACAATGTAACAAAAATTAATGAACAAAAAACAAGAATAATGATTCCAAGAGTTTTAGAAGATAATTTTTTTCTTGGTTTCTTAATTTTTTCATTCAAATCAAATGATGCCATTTAAACTCCTTGAATTTTTTATTTTAGCTAAATTATAAATGTTAAATAATAGTTTCTATATAGAAAATATATTATCACAAGGGACAAAAAAATTCAACTTATTTAAAAAGAAAAAATATTAAAGGTTGTTAGATAAAAACGATTTTTATCTTTTAGCCATTTTCAATTACAACAGCGTGTGCAATGCCGGGTACACTATCTCCTTGCTGAGAAGAAGTTGTACTCAATAAAGCTCCTGTTGCCATAAAAAGAATTTTTTTATAAGTCCCGTCCTTAATTTTTTTAAGTAAATATGAATTTAATATTGAAGCTGAACAACCACATCCACTAGCGCCCATAAGTGCTTCTTGCTTTCTTCTAAACATCATTTGTCCACAATCGCAATAGTTTACACCTAATTTATAACCTTTATCTTCCATTAAATCAATCAAAATTTCACTTCCAAGTTTTCCTAAGTCCCCAGTAACAATTAAGTCGTAATCTTCTGGTTTAGAATTTGTATCTTCAAAATGTCTAACAAGCGTGCCCATAGCAGCAGGTGCCATAGCAGCACCCATATTATTAACATCCTTTATTCCAAAATCAGTAACCTTACCAAATGTTGCTTTTGTAATAACAGGTCCATTCCCCTCTAAAGATAAGATACTACATCCAGCAGCAGTTGCTGTCCATTGAGAAGTTGGTGGTCTTTGATTACCAAGTTCTAAAGGGAATCTAAACTGCCTTTCAGCTGTTGAAAAATGACTAACAGTAGAACAAGCAATTGTTTTAAAATATCCACCATCTACCAAACTAGCGCCAATTGCTAAACTCTCAGCCATTGTTGAGCAAGCACCAAACAAACCTAAATATGGCATATCAAACGACCTTGCAGCATAGCTTGAACTTATTATTTGATTTAATAAATCCCCTGCTAAAAGAAGAGAAATGTCTCTTGGGGTCAACATAGCACTATCTATTGCTCCAACAAGAGCAGTTTCAACCATTTTTCTTTCTGCCCTTTCATAAGTTTTTTCACCAAACAAGTCACTTTTCATAACATAATCGAAATATTCTCCAAAATTACCTGCCCCCTCTTTTGGTCCAACAATAGAGTAACTTCCAATAATTTTAGGTTTATTCTTAAACTCCACTGTTTGTGGACTTTTTTTGTTTTTATTCATAAATTCTCCTATAAAAATAAATAAATCAATCCAACAATAATGCTTGAAAGTACACCAATCACAATAACAGGTCCGGCAATAGAAAACATTTTCACACAAACACCATAAATAATTCCTTCACTTTTAAAATCAACTGCTGGACTTGTTATAGAGTTAGAAAATCCTGTGATTGGTACAATACTACCTCCACCTGCAAATCTACCTATTCTATCATACACTCCAATACCTGTTAAAAACGAAGCAATAAAAATAAGCACAATTAATGTATATCCCCAAGCTGTTTGCTCTGCCATATATGGGAAAATTGTCAATAAAACATCATTTATTCCTTGACCTAAAACACAAATTAATCCACCTACCCAAAAAGAATTTAACAGTGATGGAAAAGCTTTTGTCTTTGGAATTTTTGCTTCTACATATTCATTATATTTTTTATTTTTTTCAACATCATTCATAAAAACCTCTATATAATTATTTCAATTATATTTATTCTTAAACTTGAATATTAAAAAAGATTTTGCACAAACTAAAAAAAAGGAGAAATATGAAAAAATTTGTTGTATTTTTATCACTTTTTTGCTTTACGATGTTATTAACAGGCTGTGGTTCCACAAGCACAAATTATTCTAATAATATTAATAGTCAATTAACTAAATTAAATAATGTTATAAGTGGAATAAGCACTATAAACGATTCCGATATTTTAATTACTGATTTACTTTCAGATAGTACCATTGCATCAATCAAAAAAGCTATTCCTTACGAAAACGGAACAGATACAGAAGAATATGGAAAAGTAAAAAATGTAGGTGGATATGGCTTTGTGGTCCCAAATATAAACAGAAATACTGATACTTTTGGTAATTATTATAACAATCGTTTTGGTTATTATGGACAATTCCCATATGGATATGGATATAATTATAACAATATACCCTATAATTATGGTTACAATCACCCAAATAATTATGGCTATGGAATGTACAATAATGGTTATGGTATTATTGGAACAAACATAGACACATATAGATCTAATTATAATAACGAATTTAATAATTATTATAATACACCACTCAACAATTATTATTTAAACCCATATTATCCAAATAATTACAACTACCCACAAAAAAGATTTTCAAGAAATGTAAATGGATATAAAAACATCACTTCTAATATTAACACATATAAAAGAGCAAATAAAAGTTACAATAACAGATATGATTTAGC
>CALVZZ010000034.1 GCA_944372715.1 uncultured Clostridia bacterium
TGCAAATAATAAAATTGCTGTTCGCAATTTTAATTTAATGCTCGGTTTTTCCTTGTTCCCAAAAATTAAAATTTTTGGGAGCCCTAAATAAAAAAGTGGTGGAATGTCAAACACTCCACCAGCTTCACAGTTGGTGCCGAAGGCGGGACTTGAACCCGCACGAAGTTGCCTTCAACGGATTTTGAGTCCGTCGCGTCTGCCATTCCACCACTTCGGCATATCAAAGCTATAATATCATAATTATTGCTTTTTTGCAATAAAAATTATGAAATTTTAACTTTATTTTTTTATTTATTTGATTCTGCAACTTTCAACATTATTGCACATTCAATTCTTTTTTTAAACAAGTCGCAACCAAATTCATATATACCTGTTATATCTCCTGTTGCATTATAAGAATTTGCTGAGCAACCACCACTGCAATATAATTTAGCCCAACAATCTTTACATTTTGGTCTTGCATATGCATTGCAAAGTTTAAATTTTTCTGTTATTTCATTATTTGTTATTCCATCGTATATGTTTCCAAGTTTAAAGTTTTCATTACCAACAAATTGATGACAAGGGTAGAGATCTCCCCAAGGGGTTACTGCCAAATATTCTGTTCCACTGCCACATCCCGATATCCTTTTATATATGCAAGGTCCGTGTTCAAGGTCTAACATAAAATGATAGAATGTAAATCCATTTCCTTGTCTATTTCTTTCTAACATAATTTTTGCTAATTTTTCATATTGTTGTTTTACTATTTCAATATCTTTCTTTGTTAGAGCATATGGTTCGTTGGGAGCACACACAACTGGTTCCATTGATAACTCTGTAAAGCCCAAATTTGCCATATGTAGAATATCATTAACGAAATCAACATTATTATGGGTAAAAGTTCCACGAATATAGTAATTCATATTTTTTCTTTTTTCTACAAACTTTTTAAATTTTGGAATTATGATATCATAACTGCCTTTTCCATCTATTGTTTTTCTTAATTTGTCGTGGACTTCCTTTCTTCCATCTAAACTTAAAACAACATTATGCATTTCCTTATTTGCAAATTCTATAACATCATCATTTATTAACAATCCATTGGTAGTAAGGGTAAATCTAAAATTTTTATTGTATATTTTTTCTTTTTCTCTTGCATATTTAACTAAATCCTTTATCACAGTAAAATTCATAAGTGGTTCGCCACCAAAAAAGTCAACTTCTAGATTGTGATGTGAACCTGAATTTTCAATTAAAAAATCTAATGCTTTTTTACCCACTTCTAATGTCATCAATGCTCGTTTTCCATTGTATTTCCCTTGACTTGCAAAGCAATATTCACAATTTAAATTACAAGTATGAGCAATATGCAGGCATAATGCTTTTATACTTGTTTGTCTTTTTTTAAAATCAAATGCATAATTTTCATAAATGTCAGAAGAAAATAATTTATCTTGTTTTTCAAGATTGCGAATATCTTCAATACAAGATAAAATTTCATTTTTATCAATAGTATTATCATTTTTATACTTGTTTAACATACTTTCAATTATTTCATCTTCATTCTTTTTCTTATATAAATCAATAATATCGTATGCCAAATCATCTACATTATGTATTGAACCACTGTTTGTATCTATAACTATATTGAATCCATTTAATTTATATTGATGTATCATATTTTTCCTTTATTAAATTAAAAAACCGTTCATTATAAAGAACGGCTTTGTTACAAATAAAATTATTTATTGCAATTTTCGCATTTTTGATTTGTAACACCACAGGAAGTTTTACAAGCTGATTGGCAAGATGTTTGACATTCTCCACATCCACCTTGTTTTAAGCTTTGATTTAAGTCTCTTGTATTTAATGTTTGAATTCTTTTCATAATTACCTTCCTTCAGACTGCATTATCTCAAAAACACAAATTCATTGTCAAGCATAAATAAAGTATAAATAAAAATTTTTTCAAACATTTTGCAAAAGATTATAATTATGATATCATTATTATAGGAGAATACTATGAGAAAAATTTTATATTTTATTTTTTCATTAATGGGATTGGCTTACATTATTTTTATGGGACTATATGCAATAAATTTAATTCACCCTTTTATGGGAAACGTTATATCTCTTGAAGTTATAAATATGATTGTGACTTGGGGATCATTAGTGGTAATTGGTGGATTTTGTTTTGTGAATTTTTTTGGAAAGTCATTAAAAATAATATTTTTTATTTTGTTAGTTTTGGCAGTTATATTATATGTTTTAGCATATGGATTTCCAGAAATATTTGTTTAAAATTTTACATAAGGAAATAATATTAAAGTGAAAGATAAATTTTTGTTGGTAGATGGAAATAGTTTGGCTTATAGGGCATATTATGCAATGCCATTTTTAACAAGTCCTGATGGCGAAAATACAGGTGCTATATTTGGTTTTTTAAATATGCTTATTAAGACAATAGAAGACTATGACCCTAAATATGTTGCTGTTGCGTTTGATTTTTCTAAAAAAACATTTAGAAATGAAATATTTAAAGATTACAAAGGAACTCGTCAGGAAACTCCACCAGAGTTGAAGGAACAATTTCCTAAAATTAAAGAGCTTTTAAAAAAAATGAATATAAAAATTTATGAGTTCGAGGGAATTGAGGCTGATGATATTTTAGGGACATTATCAAAAGCAACAAAACAAACACATAACTATATTTTATCAGGTGATAGGGATTTATTACAACTTATAAATTCAAATACTGAAATATTACTAACCAAGCACGGAACAAGCGATGTAAAGCTAATGAATATAGATAGTTTACAATCTGAAATGAATTTAACTCCATCTCAAATTGTAGATTTAAAGTCATTAATGGGGGATACGAGTGATAATATCCCTGGTGTTAAAGGAATTGGACCTAAAACAGCTCAAAGCTTAATTGATGAGTTTGGTAATTTAGATAATATATATAAAAATATTGATAACATAAAGCTTAGTTTAAAAAACAAGCTTGTTGAAAATAAAGATGATGCATTTATGTCTTATAAACTTGCTGAAATCAAAACAGATTGTGATATTAAATTTAATTTAAATGATTGTAAATTATTTTTTCCTTTTAATGTTTCAATAAAAGATATTTTCAAAAAATATGGTTTTAATAGTTTACTTAAAAGAAATATTTTTACAGAAGTTGAATTAGAAGAAAATGATAATAAAACAAACGGTGTAAAAACAGAAATTAAAGATTTAAAAGAAATAGATGATTTAAAAATTAACAATAAATTTGCATTCAATTTTAATAATGATTTTTTATTTGCAAACAATGAAGAAAATATTTATTTTTTAAATAAAAAAATAGATTTTTTTTCATCAAACATAGATGTTAATGAGGCAATATTAAAATTAAAAAATATCTTTGAAGAAGAAAATATATTAAAAATAACTTCGGATTTAAAATCTCAGCTCCATATTTTTGAAAAATTAAATATAAAATTAAATAATGTTTTTGATTTAAAATTAGGGGCATATTTAATTGGTGGAAGCAAAAATATTTTGCAAGATGTTAACAATTATTTTAATTTATACGATATGATTGTGAATAAGTTAAAACAATTAAATATGGAAAATTTGTATTATAACATCGAATTTCCTTTGCTTTTTGTTTTATATAAAATGGAAAAGAATGGATTTAAAATTAATTATGAAGAATTAAAAAATTTAAATGATAAATACATTGAAGAAATAAAATTACTTGATGAAAAAATACAAGAATTTGCTGGAGAGGATTTTAATGTAAAATCTCCAAAACAAGTCGCACATATTCTGTTTGACAAATTAAAATTAAAGGCACTTTCAAAAAAACAATCTACAAACATTGATGTTCTCAATGACTTAGTTGATGAACATCCAATCATACCATTG